>DATMCA010000800.1:0-4300 GCA_035559015.1 Umezawaea sp.
GCCGCACCTGTCGGCGGTCACCCGGACCCGCACGACCCTCACGGTGGGCACCTACTACGACCTCACGATCGTCGTGCTCAAGTCGAGCATCGCGTTCATCTTCACGCCGGTCGGCGTGAGCCCGCCGCCCGGCGAGGAGAACCTCGGCGCGTGAAACCGCGGGGGCTCCCGACCGGTGTCAGGAGCCCCGCACGCGCCTCACCAGCCCCGAGCGCGCCACTCCGCCAGGTGGGGACGCTGGTCGCCCAGCGTCGAGTCGTCGCCGTGGCCGGGGTAGAACCAGGTGTCGTCCGCCAACTCCCCGAAGACCCTCGACTCCAGGTCGTCCATCAGCGAGCCGAACTTCTCCGGGTCCGCGGTCTTCCCAGGGCCGCCGGGGAACAGGGAGTCGCCGGTGAACAGGTGGCCGTGGCCCGTGGGGTCCTGGTAGAGCAGGGCGATGGAGCCGGGGGTGTGGCCGCGCAGGTGGATGACGGTGAGCGGGACCTCGCCCACCAGCACCGTGTCGCCGTGGTCGACCAGCTGGTCCGGCGGTACGGGTAGCGGGCCGGCGTCGGCGGCGTGGGCGACGGTGTTCGAGCCGTTGGCGCCCGCCACCGCGCCGAGTGCCTGCCAGTGGTCGGCGTGCTGGTGGGTCGTGACGATGGTCTTCAGGCGCGGCCGGTCCTGGGAGTGGCCCACCAGGTCGGACAGGCGTTCGGGGTCGTTGGCGGCGTCGACCAGCAGCGCCTCGTTGGTCGCCCGGCAGACCAGCAGGTAGGCGTTGTTGTCCATCGGGCCGACGGAGACCTTCGTGATGGTCAGCGCGTCCAGCGTCCGGCGCGCGGCCGGGCCGCCCGGTTCGACGTGACCGGTGTAGTCCTCTTGTACGTCCACAATGGCCGACGGTAGCCGGTCGGCCACGGAAACACGTACTCCTTCAGGATCCCTACAGGTTGACCCATTAGGCTCAATGAAGATCGTTTCCGCACCCTCCGGACAGGTCCCGCACCCCGTGTCGAACTCCTCACGCACCTCCGCAAGGCAGATCAACTGGGACGTCTTGCGAGTGCTCGCCGTGTTCTCGGTCCTGCTGCAGCACGCCACGCACGCGGGTCCGCACGTGCACCCCGAGATCGGCCGCCCGCTGTTCACGTTCCCGCTCGAACTGGGGGCCAGCGGGCTGGTCGTGATGTCGGCGTACTTCGCCTGCGCGACGCTGTCGAAGGGCGCGCCGGTGAAGTTCCTGCGCAACAGGCTCGCGAGACTGCTCCCGGCCTACGTCGTCGCGGCGGTCGTCACGTTCACCGTGCTGCGCTGGGTCGCGCCGGACGGGTGGAGCCACCTCACGGTGCGGGACCTGGTGCTGAACCTGTTCATGTTGCAGAACTGGGTGGCGAACGTCCAGCTCGTCGACTACTCGTACTGGACCCTGCCGGTGCAGGTCACCGGGTTCGTCGCGGGCGCCGTGCTGTGCTCGCGGCTGCGCGGCCCGTGGGTGAAGGTGCTGCTGTGGACACTCGTGTTCGGCCCGCTGGTCATGCGGATCTGGACGGACGACCCCGGTGTCGTGCGGACGCTGTACGACGGTTTCGGCGTGCACCGCGCGCAGCTGTTCGCGATCGGCGTCGGCATCTGGCTGTGGTCGAAGGACCGGCTGCGCAGCGGGCACCTGGGGGCGCTGCTCGTGTGCGCGCTGTCCGCGCAGGCCATCCACAGCTCGGACCTGGAGTCGACGCTCGGCCTCGGCGTGCTGCTGCTCGGGTTCTGCGCCGCGGCGTCCGGGCCGGACTGGAACGTCGGGCCGATCCGGCTGCTGGCGACGCCGATCAAGTGGCTGGCGAGCATCTCCTACGGCGTGTACCTGGCGCACCAGGAGATCGGCTACGTCGTGCTGGCCTACCTCGCGCGCCTCGGCCTCGGGCCGGTGGTGCAGCTCGTCGCCTTCTTCGGCACGGCCGTGCTGCTCGGCTGGCTGCTCACGAGGTTCGTCGAACGCCCGGCGTACACCTGGCTCACCGCCGAGAGCCGGGGGCGGGAGCTGGTCCGCTTGCTGCTCGCGGTCCGGCTCCTGGCGCCCCGGTTCGTCGGCGGTGACCCGGTTCAGAGCCAGTCGGGGAGGTTCGGCACGTCGCCGCTCAACCGCGAGCCGTCGTGGCGGCCGCTGAGCCAGCCGATCACGTCCGAGGCGCCGCCGCTGACCGCGACGGAGCTGTCCGTGCCCGCCGCGCTCAGCTCCCACACCCGCTGACGGTCGTCCGGCAGCAGGACCTCGATCCGCACCGCGGGCACGTCCGGCTTGTCCGCGAAGTGCCCGACCAGGCCGTCCACGAGGTCTTCCAGGAACTCGTCCGGGATGTCGTCGAAGTCGTGGCCCACGTTCAGGTCGACCAGGTGGAACAGCAGTTCGCGCAGCCGCAGCCACGGCACCTGGTGGGCGAGGATCGTGCCGCCGCTGGGCTGCGAGACCTCCGCCTCCCACGCCGACGCGGGCATCTTCTCGGCCGCCGCGGCGAACCGCAGGCACGCCGAGTCCAGGTCCGCGCGCAGCAGTTGCAGCGTGCGGGTCGACCCCTCCCGGATGTCCGCGTCGCGGTCGCTGCGGCTCGCGTACGCCTGGTGCTCGACGCCCGTTTTCGCCCACGTCAGCAGGTTGACCAGCGCGTCCGCGTTGCGGGCCACGTGGCTGATGACGTGCGCCCGCGTCCACCCCGGCAGCAGGCTGGGACCGCGCACGGCGGCCGTGTCCAGTTCCGCGACGGCGGCATAGAAGGCCTCGGTGGCCCGGTCGACGGCCGCGAGGTGACCGCTGGCGAGCTGCGCCGCGGCGGACTGCTCCCTCGGCGCGGGCACGACGGACTGCACCTGGGAACCGGTGTTGGCAAAGCTCATGGAATGCCTCTCCCCGACGTTGAGGCTCGATTTGTGTGCCGGCCAGCCTAGGAGTGTTCGCCGTGGGTCGGAAGAGCGTCGATCACGGGAGTTCCGAGGGTGGCGGTGACCTCGACTCTACCCATGGCCCGGTGTCCGGGCCGAGGGCCGCAAGTCCCACACGAAGGGGTGAAATAGATCTCCTGATCATTGTTGTTGACGAGGCTGGTGGTGCTGCTGTGGCCGTTGTGGCTCCGGGTGCGCGTCCGTGCGGCCTATCGTGGAACGGCGGGGAGACCCCTGCCGTTTTTGTCGGTGCCCGCACTTAGCATGGTTGTCGGCTCACCTCCCGCGGCCAGGCCGCCCCTCCGACCGGGGCCGACCCGCTGCGCGGACACCAGTGGTGTTTAGTACGCTTTTTCGAACGTGTGTTCGGTACCGCACGAACCCGGCGTGTGCATGGCCGGACTCGCCCAACCCGTAGCCGAAGGGAACCACCCAGTGGCCGACCGCCTTGTCGTTCGCGGCGCTCGCGAGCACAACCTGCGGGGCGTGGACCTCGACCTGCCGAGGGATGCCCTCATCGTGTTCACCGGGCTCTCCGGCTCGGGCAAGTCCAGCCTCGCGTTCGACACGATCTTCGCCGAGGGGCAGCGGAGGTACGTGGAGTCGCTCTCCGCGTACGCGCGCCAGTTCCTCGGTCAGATGGACAAGCCGGACGTCGACTTCATCGAGGGCCTGTCGCCCGCGGTGTCCATCGACCAGAAGTCGACCAGCCGCAACCCCCGCTCGACCGTCGGCACGATCACCGAGGTGTACGACTACCTGCGCCTGCTGTACGCCCGCGCGGGCAAGGCGCACTGCCCGACGTGCGGCGAGCCGATCAGCAAGCAGACGCCGCAGCAGATCGTGGACCAGGTCCTCGCGATGCAGCAGGGCGTCAAGTTCCAGGTCCTCGCGCCGGTCATCCGCGGCCGCAAGGGCGAGTACGTCGACCTGTTCTCCGCGTTGCAGGCCCAGGGCTACTCGCGCGCGAAGGTCGACGGCACGGTGTACGCGCTGGCCGAGGTGCCGAAGCTCAAGAAGCAGGAGAAGCACGAGATCTCCGTGGTGATCGACCGGTTGTCGGTGAAGGCGAGCTCCAAGCAGCGCCTCACGGACTCGGTCGAGACCGCGCTGCGGCTCGCGGACGGGCTCGTCGTGCTGGAGTTCGTCGACCTGCCCGAGACCGACCCGGAGCGGGAGCGCGGCTTCTCCGAGCACCTGGCCTGCCCGAACGGCCACCCGCTCGCGATCGAGGACCTCGAACCGCGCTCGTTCTCGTTCAACTCCCCGTACGGGGCCTGCCCCGCGTGCACCGGTCTCGGCGTGCGCAAGGAGGTCGACCCCGAACTGGTGGTGCCGGACGACGAGTTGTCGCTGGGCGACGGCGCCATCGCGCCGTGGGCCG
>DATMCA010000801.1:0-3715 GCA_035559015.1 Umezawaea sp.
CGTCGGCGCGATCGCCGCCGTGGCCCTGACCTACGCGCTCGCGGCGGGCGGTGCCGGTGGCGACCGCTCGCCCGCCACCCTGATCCTGGCAGGCGTCGCGGTGTCCGCCTTCCTGTCCGCCGGGCAGACGTTCCTCATGCAGCGCGACGCCGACGCCATCCGCGAGATCTACTCGTGGCTGCTGGGCAGGCTCGGCACGGCGGGCTGGCGCGACGTGCTGCTGGTGCTGCCCTACGCGGTGGTGACCGCGGCGGTCGTGCTGGTTCACCGGCGGGATCTGGACGTGCTGTCGGTGGGTGACGAGGAGGCGGCGGGGCTGGGGCTGGACCCTCAGCGCACGCGGTACGTGTTGGCCGCCGCGGCCTCGCTGGGCACAGCGGCGGCGGTATCCGTCTCGGGGCTGATCGGGTTCGTCGGCATCATCGTGCCGCACACCGTGCGACTGCTGGCGGGAGCCAGCTACCGCACCATCCTCCCGGTTTCGATGCTGATGGGCGGCGCGTTTCTAGTGCTGGCAGACCTGGTGGCGCGCACCGCCGCCGCGCCCGCCGAGATCCCGATCGGCGTCGTCACCGCGTTCCTGGGCGCGCCGTTCTTCGTGCTGGTGCTGCGCACCAGTGCCAGGACGCGGCTGTGACCGCGCCCGAGCCGGTGATCTCCACCCGCGACCTGCGGGTGGAGCTGGGAGGCAACTGCATCCTGCACGGGGTGGACCTGACCGTCGCGGCGGGCGAGTGGGTCGCGGTCATCGGCCCCAACGGCGCGGGCAAGTCGACCTTGCTCAACGCGGTCGGTGGCTTGGTGCCCGCGACCGGCGTCGTGCGGCTGTTCGGGCGGGACGTCCGGCGGATGCGGCACCGCGAACGGGCGCGTGTCCTGGCCTCGGTGGCCCAGTCGCCGATCGTGCCGCTGGGCATCACGGTCCTGGACTACGTATTGCTCGGCCGTACCCCGTACCTGCCCCGGTTCGGCCGCGAGTCGGGCGCGGACCTCGACGTGGTGCGGAAGGTGCTGGTCCGGCTGGAGCTGCGGGACTTCGCCGACCGCGTGCTGCGGACGCTGTCCGGCGGTGAACTGCAACGGGTGTTCCTGGCCCGAGCCCTCGCGCAGGAGACGCGGCTCCTGCTGCTCGACGAGCCGACCAGCGCCCTGGACATCGGCCACCAGCAGGACGTGCTCGACCTCGTGGACGCCCTGCGTCGCGACCGCGAGCTCACCGTGCTGACGACCATGCACGACCTGTCGATCACCGGCGCGTACGCCGACCGGGTCGTGCTGCTGTCCGGTGGGCGAGTGGTCGCCAGTGGGACACCACACGAGGTGATCACCGTGGACATGCTCGCCACCCACTACCAGGCGCGGGTTCGGGTGATCGACGCCGACGACCGACCGGTGGTCGTGCCGATCCGGAACCGCTGAGACCGAAGGAGGCCGCTGTGCGGCCCAGAACCCACCACATGACGACAACGACGGACACCGGCGACGAACCCAGGAGGACACCATGGCATTGACCCCGCAAGCGGAACTCATCTGGCAGGGACGGATCCATCTCGGCGACGAGCCGGGCATCCACGGCGACGCCAACTACAGCGGCCTCGCCGTCGAACTGCCCGTCACCCTCGACAAGACCGACCAATCCGCCCCGGACACGACGACGATCGTCGTGCGCACCAGGGACGTGCAGACCTTCCAGGGCTATCCGGGACACCTCATCACGGTCGCCGCCTACGTGCCCGACCCCGCCCAGCCGAACCACGCCGACCGCAGGGTCCTGGCCCGCGAGCGGCTCACCAGCGCCGACGACAACCTCAAGGAGGTGGAGGTCGACCTGTCCGGCCTCGCGTTCCCCGCTTTCGTCGGGGTCCGCGTCCAGGTTGACACCGACGTGCCGCCCGGCCTGTACGACGACTTCCTGCTGGTGCGGCTGGGCAACTCCTCGGAGAACTTCGCCTTCGTCGCGTCGTTCGGCTTCCGTTCGTGACCGCGGCAGGCCCACCTGCCGGCCTCGGCGCGGTCACGCGCGCCTCGCCGCCTGCCTGACCGGGCTGTCGACCTTCGCGGTGGTCGCCCACCGGGCGTTCCGCGGGCAAGTGGGAGGAACCCGATGAGACCGGAACACCGCCAGGTCGACGGCAAACCGGTGCTGGTGTGGCGGGCGGACCGGCCGTGGCTGGCGATCTCGTCCGCGGTGCACGGCGGTGGCCTCGGCGAGCGGAACTGGGTGCTCAACGCCACGGTGCGGGCGGACTACGACCGCGATGATCCCGGCGACCACGTGGCCGAGCTGGCCGCCGCGTGCGGTCTGACCGGACCCGGTACCGGAGTGCTGACCGCACTGGACGTGCGCCGCGCGGTGACCGCGACCGACCGGGAGGTGACCGTCACCGCCACGACCGGGATCGGCGCTCATCCGACCTGGGCGGCGGGTGACGAGGAGCTGCCCTGGTTGCCGGGCACGATCAACGTGGTGGGCTGGTTCCCGGTGCGGCTGACGGTGGCGGCGCTGGTCAACGCCGTAGCCACCGCGGCGGAGGCCAAAGCCCAGGCGTTGCTGGAAGAAGGTGTGCCCGGCACCGGCACACCGACGGACGCCACGGTGCTGCTGTGCCCGACGACCGGTCCGGCGGAGGACTACGGCGGGCCGCGTTCGGTGCAGGGCGCGCGTTTGGCGCGTGCCCTGCACTCGGCCGTGCGGACGGGTCTGCGCACGTTGCCGAGGACCTGGTCCGCCGGACCGGGCACCATCGACCCGAGGCCGGTGACTTGTCGAGCGATACGCGCTCGTGCTGATGACCGGTTGCGGTGAGGCCGACCCTCAGCCACGGGGGCTCGGCGAGGACTCCGGTGGCGGGCCGACCGTCCGCGCTGTGGCCGTGCGGACGACCATGGCTTGGCGCAGCAGCCCTGCTGCGAGGCAGGCGCCAACGCCCTCGCCTGCACGGATGCGCAGGTCCAGCAGCGGTTCGCAACCCAACTCCACCAGGGCCAGTCGGTGGCCGAGTTCCCGACTTCGCTGACCGGCGACCAAGTTCGCCGCCGCGGCGGGTTCGAGTCGGGTGGCGATCAGGGCGGCGATCGAGGTCGCCAACCCGTCCAGCACGACCACCGCGCCTACGCTCGACGCACCGAGCACGACACCGGCCAGTACTGCGAACTCGGGACCGCCAAGCGCGGCGAGCACGGCGAGCGGGTTCTGCCGGTCGGTGTCGCGAACCCGGTGGAGAGCGTCGCGGACGACCTCGCGTTTGCGCTCGAGCATCGCGGTGTCCGCTCCCGAGCCGAGTCCCACGACCTCCGCTGGGGCCGCGTCGAGCAGTCCACCCGTCAGGGCGGCGGCCACGGTGGTGTTGCCGATGCCGATTTCACCGAGCACGACCGGGCCCCGCCTGCCGACGCGCGCTCCGACGGTCCGGCCTGCGTCCAGGAGCAGCCTCGTGTCCCGGTCGGACAGTGCGTTCCGCGTGAGGAGGTCACCTCTGGCGTCGAGGCAGGTCAACCGGCCGACGCCGGCGACCGGTGGGCCTGCCACCCCGGCGTCGACGATCTCCAGGTCGAGGCCCGCCGTTCTGGCGGCCGTCACCCCCATCGCCTCTCCAGCCGCGGCTGCCAGGAGGACCTCTCTGGTGACGCTGCTCGGGTAGGCGGACACTCCGTGCGCGGCGACCGGGTGGTCGGCTGCCACCAAGACCAGCGTGCCCCCGTCCAGGTCGGCGTG
>DATMCA010000802.1:0-3504 GCA_035559015.1 Umezawaea sp.
AGGTGATCGAATCCAACGTCACCGGCCACGCGGGCGAACTCGCGGTCCACACCTGGCCGAACCTGGAGGCCCGATGGCTCGCCGTGCTGGTGCACGGCTACGCCGAGCACCTCGGTCGCTACGAGCACGTCGCGGCGGCGCTCGGTGAGGCCGGAGCGCTGGTCGTCGGCGGCGACCTCGTCGGGCACGGCGGTTCGGAGGGCGAACGAGCACTGATCACCGACGTCGACGCGCTCGTCGCCGACGTGCACGCGGTGACGCGCTCGATCGCCACCGCCCTGCCGACCGTCCTCATCGGACACTCGGTCGGCGGTCTCGTCGCCGCGCGCTACGCGCAGGTGCACGGCCACGAGCTGGCCGCGCTGGTGCTGTCCGCGCCGGTGCTCGGCGCGTGGCAGGGACTGGACCTGTTGTCCGCCAAGGAGATCCCCGACACCCCGATCGACCCGTCGGTGCTGTCGCGCGACCCGGACGTCGGCACCGCGTACGCCGCCGACCCGCTGGTGTGGCACGGCGGGCTGGAGCGGCGGACGCTGGAGTCGTTGGAGCGGGCACTGGACGCGGTGAGCTCCGGGGAGCCGCTGGGCGACCTGCCGACGCTGTGGCTGCACGGCGACGACGACCGGCTGGTGCCGATCGCCGACACCAGGGCGGGCACGGACCGGATCCGCGGCGACGCGTTCACCGAGCGCGTCTACCCCGGCGCGCGGCACGAGGTGTTCAACGAGACCAACCGCGACGAGGTGCTGGCCGACGTGGTCGCTTTCGTCCGGGGAGCGCTGAAGCTCTAAGGTCCCGCGCATGGCGGAATTCGACCTCCCAAGCGCTCTCGGCCTGCCGGCCGCCCTCCCGCCGCTGCGGATGCCCGCGACCCCCGACCTCGCGGCCGCGGCGCGCTCCAGCGCGCTGCTCGGGCAGGCGCTCGCGCTGTCCACGTGGGCCGACGGCCGCAAGGTCTACGAGGACTCCGACTTCGACGACTTCGACGGCGACCTGTCCGACTCGCTGGACCAGGTCTGGTACCTGGCGCACGCCGTCGGGTTCGTCGAGGTCGACGAGGACTCCAACCTGGCGTCGCTCGGCCCCAGCGCGGAACCGTGGCGCACCGGTGACGACGGGGCCGTCCTGGAGCTGTGGGACGAGGCGTACACGCACCTGGTCATCGAGTCCATGACGATCGACTCCGGCGAGGACCTGGACCTCGAAGGCGTCGGCGGCGCGACCATGACCGCCCTGTTCATGGCCAGGAGCGCCGGGCTCGCGCTGGCGGAGTTCAGCGCCATGGCCCGCGCGGCGGCGCTGGAGCAGAACATGCCCGAGCGCTGGGACGCCTACGTCGCCGCCAAGGGCGACCCCTCGCACGTGCTGGTGGAGCGCCTCCGCGCCCTCGGCGCCGTGCAGGTCGAGGACGGGTACGCCCGCATGACCGGCCTCGGCGCCGCGACGATGCGCGAGCAGATGTGCGACGGCGGCTTCACCATCCCGCCGATGCCCGCCGTGGCCGACATGACCGCCGCCGACCTGGTGGCCGCGACCTCCGCCCTCACCCCCGACGAGCTGCGCGCCGACACCGCCGCCTGGCTCGCCCTGCGCTCCCCCGCCGACGCCGCGACCGAACTCCTGGCGGCCGCCACCGACGCGACCGGCCGGGTGTTCGCCGCGACCACCATCGCGGACATCGACGTGGACACCGCGGGCGCGTGGCGGACCGCCCTGGACACGCCCGCGCTGCGCCCCTACGCCCAGCGCGCCCTCACCCGGCCCCACGAGCCCGCCGACCGCGCGTGGCTGCTGGTGGACGCGCTGGCCGTCACCACGGACCCGGACGACCCGGCCGCCATCGCCGAGGAACTGGCCAAGGCGGCCGACGGCGACGAGGTGGCCCTGTTCGAGCACATTTGGCGCCTCCCCCACCCCGACGCGGCCGACGTGCTCGCCCTGATCGGCGACCGCCACCCGGAGAAGAAGACCGCCAAGGCCGCCCGCAAAGCCGCGTTCAAGGCGGCGTCGAGGCGCTGAGGGTTCGCTGGACCTGCCGCCGTCCACCGCCGTCACACGTTCGTGGAGAATTCGCCCTGATGGCTGAGGAAGACCTGGAGCTGCTGATCACCGTGGTGGTCGGGGCCGACGACGAGCAGCAGGCGCGCACCGCTTGCGCGGGCCTCATCGAGCGGATCGGTGGGCGGGTCGTGCAGGCGGGCGACTGCTCCGACGAGGAGCCGGGGTGCTGGTCGGTGACGATCAGCGCGCCGAGCGCCGAGCGCGTGTCGGAGAACGTGGCGGGCGCGCTGGCGCGGTCGGTGCGGGCCTTCGTGCGGCTGCTGGGGGAAGGCGTGCCGATGCCGAGGGTGGCGTGCGAGCCGCCGACGGCGTGGACCGTGCTGGACGACCCGGACGCGCTGGAGGTGCTCGTTCCGGGCGCCGAACGGATGCTCGTGGAGTCCTGGGCGGGCGGGGACCCCGATCGGCGACCGTCCGAAGAGGTCCCGGACGAGCCTGCCGAGGTGGAAAGCCCCAGCCAGACGTGGGTGCGGCTGGTGCTGCGGGTGGACGTCGCGACCGAGCGGCGGGCCGGAGCGGAATGGCAAGCGCGCGCAGTAGCGAGTCGGGTGTCCAACGGGGGCAGCATCACCCGTGTGGTGGCACACGACCATCTACTCAGCGTTCACCTCGACCTCGGGTCGAGTGTCAACTCGCCCACTACCGCGCTACACACGGCCGTGGCGCAACTGGGCCAGTCGGACTGGTCCGAGATGGAGGAAGACGGCGATTCGGCGACTATTCGCTGGTCAGCGGCCCCCAAACCGGACACCGGGATCGTGGCGCTGGAAATGACGGCTTCCGTGGCGTCCACATCGGAGTGGATCGAGCCCGGATAAGATCAACAGCAAGGTCCGGGCGAGTGAACCCGCATCACCACCCACCTGGCCGATCTTTGTTGTGAAGCTTGAAACTTTCGGTACTAATAGGGTGGTCGGTCTACGACCACCCGTGCACTCGGAGAGGGTCGGAGCCGACATGGCCAGCATCGAAGAGGTCCGTGCCGCGATCGCCCAGGCGATCGAGAAGGCCGGCCAGAGCGCCGCCGCTCTGCAGCAGGCAGCCGACCTGGCCGAGGACGCGCAAGCACTGCTGAGCACCGCCGTGCAGGGCAGCGCCCAGTCCGACGCCGAGCAGGCCAACGCCCAGTTCGCCGAGGTCATCAACGGCGTCAGCGACCTCCAGAAGCACCTTGGTGCTGGGATCTCCCAGGCCGAGGGCATCAACTCCAGGCTGTGACGTGACATCGGTAGCGGAGGTCAAGGTCGCGCTCGAACTGAGCTGCGACCACCTGAGGGATGCCTACCGCAGCGTGCGCGAGGCGCAGAAGGCACTGGACGAGGCCGTCGAACTGCTGACCGAGGCGGGTGCGAACCACCCGGAATCCTTGCTGCCCGCGGGTTTCGCGGCGGCCAAGGACAGGTTCCCCGACCAGTTGGCGCTGATGGTGAACAGCCTCGAACT
>DATMCA010000803.1:0-5074 GCA_035559015.1 Umezawaea sp.
TCGAACTCCGCGTCCCCCGCCCGAAGCTCTGCGGCGACAACGGGGCCATGATCGCCGCCATCGGCGCCCACCTCGTCGCGGCGGGCGCCAAGCCGTCCCCGATCGACCTCTCCACCACCCCGGGTCTCCCCGTGAGCACGATCCAGGTGTTCTGAGGAGCCAGTTCGCGGGCTGTTGGGCCCGGATCCACGCCTGGTCCGAACAGTCCAGCCGCCCCTCCGTTGAAGCGTTGGCACTCAAGTGGGTAGAGTGCTAATCACACGGCGCCAGTTACCGCCCCGACCCCCGCGACGGCGGGGTGGCAGGTGCCGTACCCACCTGCCAACGCTTTCAATGACCGTGGAGGTCAGCCCGGTGAGCGTGAACATCAAGCCGCTCGAGGACAAGATCGTCGTCCAGGCCAGCGAGGCCGAGACCACGACCGCTTCCGGCCTCGTGATCCCGGACACCGCGAAGGAGAAGCCCCAGGAGGGCAAGGTCATCGCGGTCGGCCTGGGCCGAATCGACGACAAGGGCAACCGCGTCCCCGTGGACGTGGCTGTCGGCGACGTCGTCATCTACTCGAAGTACGGCGGCACCGAGGTCAAGTACAACGGCGAGGAGTACTTGATCCTCTCTGCCCGCGACGTGCTGGCCGTCATCAACTAGTCGTTCGGCTGACACGCAAGCGCCCCGGCGACCCCTACCCGGGGCTACCGGGGCGTTTCGCACAAGAGAGGCTAGGCAATGCCCAAGCAGATCAGCTTCGACGAGGACGCTCGTCGGGCACTCGAGCGCGGCGTGAACAAGCTGGCCGACACGGTCAAGGTCACCCTTGGTCCGGCAGGCCGCCACGTCGTCCTCGACAAGAAGTTCGGTGGCCCCACGGTCACCAACGACGGTGTCACCATCGCTCGCGAGATCGAGCTGGACGACCCGTTCGAGAACCTCGGCGCGCAGCTCGCGAAGGCCGTCGCCACCAAGACCAACGACGTCGCCGGTGACGGCACGACGACCGCCACGGTGCTCGCCCAGGCCATGGTGCGCGTCGGTCTCCGCAACGTCGCCGCGGGTGCGAACCCGACCGCGCTCGGCCTCGGCATCCAGGCCGCCGCCGACGCCGTCGTGGACGCGCTCAAGGCGAAGGCCACCCCGGTGAAGGGCCGCGAGAACATCGCGCAGGTCGGCACCGTGTCCTCCCGCGACGAGTCCATCGGCGCCCTCCTCGGTGAAGCCATCGAGAAGGTCGGCGAGGACGGCGTGATCACCGTCGAGGAGTCCTCGACGATGCTCACCGAGCTGCAGATCACCGAGGGTGTCCAGTTCGACAAGGGCTACATCTCGGCGCACTTCGCGACGGACCTGGAAGCCCAGGAGGCCGTGTTCGAGGACGCCCTCATCCTGCTGCACCGCGAGAAGATCTCGGCCCTGGCCGACTTCCTGCCGCTGCTGGAGAAGGTCGCCGAGTCCGGCAAGTCGCTCGTCGTGATCGCCGAGGACGTCGAGGGCGAGGCGCTGTCCACCCTGGTGGTCAACGCCCTGCGCAAGACGCTCCGCGTCGTGGCCGTCAAGGCGCCGTTCTTCGGCGACCGCCGCAAGGCGTTCCTGGACGACCTCGCGGTCGTCACCGGTGGCCAGGTCATCGCCGCCGAGGTCGGTCTCAAGCTGTCCGAGGTCGGCCTCGACGTGCTGGGCTCCGCCCGTCGCGTCGTGGTGTCCAAGGACAACACGACCATCGTCGACGGCGGCGGCTCGAAGGCCGACATCGCCGGTCGCGCGGATCTGCTGCGCCGCGAGATCGAGTCGACCGACTCCGACTGGGACCGCGAGAAGCTCCAGGAGCGGCTCGCGAAGCTCTCCGGCGGCATCGCCGTGATCAAGGTCGGCGCCGCCACCGAGACCGAGCTCAAGGAGCGGAAGCACCGCATCGAGGACGCGGTCGCCGCCACCAAGGCCGCGGTCGAGGAGGGCATCGTCCCCGGCGGCGGCTCCGCCCTCATCCACGCGGCGAAGGTGCTCGACGGCGGTCTGGACTGCACGGGCGACGAGGCGACCGGTGTCGCCATCGTCCGCGAGGCCCTGTCCTCCGCGCTGTTCTGGATCGCCACGAACGCGGGCCTCGAAGGCGCCGTCGTCGTGAACTCCGTCCGCGAGGGCGAGTGGGGCTACGGCTTCAACGCCGCCAAGCTGGTCTACGAAGACCTGCTGGACGCGGGCATCATCGACCCGGTCAAGGTGACGCGTTCCGCGGTCACCAACGCCGCGTCGATCGCCCGCATGGTGCTCACCACGGAGAGCGCCATCGTGGAGAAGAAGGAGCAGGAGCCCGCATCCGCCGGTGGCCACGGCCACGGGCACGGCCACTAGCTCCACCAGCAAGCAGCCAGACCGGCAAGCGACAAGGGGCGGCACCAGAACCTGGTGCCGCCCCTTGTCGCACGCCAGGACCTGGTGGGATGCCGCTCCGCTGGCGGTGCCGAGGGCCCGTGGCTCGCCCCTCGCACGCCAGGACTCGCCCAACTCCGCCCCCTCCGCGTTCCCGGATCCGAAAACTGTCGGACCCCGCGGCTGGTGTCGATTCGGGGGCCCCACCCGAGCGGGGGACGTCTGCTCGACCGCACCCCGGTTCGCCGGACGCCTGGCGGAGCGAGGGCGGCGCGCAACGGTGGGAGGGCTCGGTCGCAACCAGGGGGCGCGAGCGAACCGAGCGACGAGTTGACCCGATCCGGCCCGGTGGGGCCGACGAAGGCGTCCCGTCGCGGCACGGACGACCTGACCGCGTTCGGCAAGAGCCCGGACAGCGAAAAGGGCGGCCCCTCCACGACGGAGGACCCACCCTTCACGCGCGATCACCACGAACGACCCGCGTCGTTCCCGGTCGACTCCCTCGACAAGCCGGCCGCGGTCCGACGTCCGACACCTCGGATCAGGTCAGCGCCAACTGCCGCTTCCGCGACTTGATGATGTTGTCCCGTTCCGATTCCGACAGGCCTCCCCAGATCCCGTAGGGCTCCTGCACCGCCAGCGCGTGCCGCCTGCACATCTCCAGCACCGGGCAGGCGAGGCATACCGCCTTGGCCCGTGCTTCCCTCCGGGCCCGTGCCGGGCCTCGTTCCCCGTCCGGGTGGAAGAAGAACGCGCTGTCCATTCCGCGACAAGACCCGGTCATCTGCCAGTCCCACACGTCGGCGTTGGGTCCGGGGAGCCTTCGGGTGTCCGCCATGTCGAGACCGCCTCCTTGGCCCACTTTGCTGTGGACTGCTCCATTCGGCTTAATGTTGATACACCGTAGAACCGCGCCAAAACTTGTTCAAGGGCTCTGGCACGAGAAAGCCGGTTATTCAGCCGATGGGTGATCACCCGGTTGCCACGGCACTCACCCGCCGGAGTTGCCGCGTGGGCTCCACAACCGGACGATGGCCGCGTGATGACGCATCCGGAACACCCCGCCGCCTCGACCGGCGGTGAGCGGGAAACCGGCGCGGCAGAAGAGGATCCGGCCGCCCAACTGGTGTTGTCGGTGGCGGCGGTGGCCCGTCGGCTCGGAGTCGCGCCCGCCACCCTCCGCACGTGGGATCGCCGGTACGGCCTCGGACCCAGCGATCACACGACCGGGCGACACCGGAAGTACGCGCCGGGTGACATCGCCCGCTTGGAGTTGATGCAGCGTGCGCTGCTGCGGGGCGCGTCGTCGGCCGAGGCCGCGAAGTACGCGTTGACGTCGCGGGTGCCCGCGCCCCGGTCCCTCCGGCTGACGCCGCCCGCTCCGCTCCCGGTGCTCACCGGCGGCGAGGTGGGGGCGAGCGCGGGCGGCCGCGGGCTGAGGATGCCGGGCGCGAGCCGTCGGGCGCGGGGGCTCGGCCGGGCGGTGCTCGCGATGGACTCGGCCGCCGCCCAGCAGATCCTGGCGGACTCGCTCGGCGAGGACGGCGTGGTCGCGACGTGGGACGAGGTGGTCCGCCCGCTGATGGGCGCGATGGCCGCGCGGTGGGAGCACTCGGGCGCCGGGGTCGAGGTGTCGCACCTCCTGAACGAGTGCGTGCTCGCCGCGATGATCCGCGTGACGCCGGTGGTGACCACTCCGCGTAACCACCGGCCGGTGCTGCTCGCGTGCATGCCGGACGAGCGCCACAACATCCCGCTGTACCCGTTGGCGGCCGTCCTGGCGCAGCGCGGGGTGGGGATTCGTCAACTCGGGGCGGCCCTGCCCGCCGAGGCGTTGCGGTCGGCCGTGCGCCGCGTCGCACCCGCCGCGGTGGTGCTCTGGGCGCAGCTCCCGCGCTACGCCGATCCGGGGGCGCTCGCGGCGTTGCCACGAACGAGGCAACGGGTGCGCCTGTTCGTGGGCGGTCCCGGCTGGGAACGCGGTGTCGTCCCTTCGACGGCGGAGCGGATCGATGACCTGGGGTCGGCCGCCGAGGCGGTCGAGCAGGCCGTCTGCTGACTGAGTCGTCCCAGCGCGGCACGATGTAACCGTGGAAGACCAGTTGAGACGCTCGGCGTTCGGGGACTCGCCTGAGACACCCGTCTGGAGCACCCTCCCGAACGGGTCGGCGCGTGAGCGCTGGTTGGCCGCGGTAGTGCTCGGCGGGCAGGGGCACTACGCGGCCGCGGCGACCGTCCTGGGTGCCCTCCTGCACGACCGGGACCGCGTGGTCGCCTCCCTGGCCGCCTCCACGTTCGCGTCGCACCGGCGCCAACTGGGGGGCCACGCCGTGGCCAGGGGGCTCGACGCCCGCGCTCTGGCGACCGCCCCGACCGCCGGTGCCCCCGACCGGGACGGCGTCGACGCGGCGGGTGCGCGCGCGGACGCGCTGCTCGGTCTGGCGGCCGACGCGATCGGCGCTGGTAGGACGGGTGAGGCGCGGCGGCTGCACGCCCTGGTCGAGCCCCTCTGCTGGCGGACGGAGGTGCGCCGCGGGTGGGTGGCCGCGGAGATCGAGCTCGCGGAGGGTCGCGCCGAGGCGGCGATCGCGCCCGCCGTGCGCGCGGTCGCCGCGTCAGCCTCAGCAGGGGCGATGGCGGCCCCGGCGTTCCCGCCGGCCAGCTCGATCTCCGCCGCCAGCCACCCGTGGCGCACCTCCGTCCGCCAGCC
>DATMCA010000804.1:0-4993 GCA_035559015.1 Umezawaea sp.
GATGCTGGCCGGGCGGTACACGCTGCTGGAACAGGCGGCGCTGCCGGAGTTCCTGCCGCTGTGCCTGGAACGCGGGGTGTCCGTGGTGGCCGCCGGGGTGTTCAACTCCGGGCTGCTGTCCCAGCCGGTGGTGCCGGACGACGCGAAGTACGACTACGCCGACGCGCCCGCCGAGGTGGTGGACCGGGCCCGGCGGATCGCGGCGGTGTGCGGCGAGCACGGCGTGACGCTGCCGCAGGTGGCGATCCGGTTCGCCCTCGGGCACCCGGCCGTCGTGAGCGTGGTCATCGGGTCGCGGACGGGTGAGCAGATGCGGTCGAACGCGTCGGACTTCGACGTCCAGGTGCCGGCCGAGTTGTGGAGTTCGTTGCAGGAAGAGGGTTTGCTCGGTGCGGAGGTGCCGGTGCCGTGATCGTCGACGCTCATCACCACCTGTGGGACCTGGACGTCCGGGACCAGGACTGGATCACCGACCCGCCGATGGGCGTGCTGCGGCGGAACTTCCGGACCGCCGACCTGGAGGCGGTGGCGGAGGCGAACGGCATCGCGCGGACGGTGTTGGTGCAGACCATCACCGTGCCGGAGGAGACGCCGGAGTTCCTGGCCGTGGCGGAGGAGTCCGACGTGGTCGGCGCGGTCGTCGGGTGGACGGACCTGACCGCGCCGGACGTCGCGGAGTCGTTGGCCGGGCTGGCGGAGGTGCGCGGCGGGTCGTGGCTGCGGGGGATCCGGCACCAGGTGCAGGGCGAACCGGACCCGGAGTGGTTGTGCCGCAAGGACGTCTGGCGCGGGCTGACCGCCGTGGGCCGGGCCGGGCTGGTGTACGAACTCCTGACGCTGCCGCGCCAACTGCCCGCCGCGCGGCGGACCGCGGCGGCGCTGCCGAACGTCCGGTTCGTGGTGGACCACTGCTCGAAGCCGCCGATCGCGTCCGGTGACCTGGCGGAGTGGGCCGAGCCGATCAGGTCGCTGGCGGCGCACGACAACGTGACGTGCAAGGTGTCCGGGCTGGTCACGGAGGCCGACTGGGGGCGGTGGACGGTCGAGGACCTGCGGCCGTGCTTCGAAGTCGTGCTCGACGCCTTCGGGCCGGAACGGCTGATGTTCGGGTCGGACTGGCCGGTGTGCCTGCTGGCCGCGGAGTACGCCGACGTGGTCGCTGCGGCCCGCGAGCTGACCGGTGAGCTGACCGAAGCCGAACGGGAATCGGTCTTCTCCGGCACGGCGGTCGAGGTCTATGGTTTGACGCTGTAACGACGAACCCTGGTCAGCGCCAGGTTGGTGGTGGAGCGTGCTGGCCGTCCCGCGCGTGCGCGGGTACGGACGCAGAAGGACACCACCGATGGACGAACTGATCATCTCGCTGTTCCGCGAGCGGTTGAACCGCGACTTCCCCGACGTGCTGACCGACGTCGACGAGCGGCTGGAACGGGTTTCCGGCGACGAGGGCCCGCACTTCGCGTTGACCGCGGTCGTCGTGGCCGGGTACCAGGCGCTGCTCGCCCGGATGCCGCGCGAGCAGGCCCTCGACGCCGTGGGGAAGGCGTTCCACGAGCCCGTGCGCGGGGACATCCACGACGGGACGCGGGCGATGCTCGACACCGCTCCCGACCCGTTCACCGCGCTGGTGGACGTGTCGAAGGAACGGGAACGGGACTACTTCGGCGTGGACTTCACCTTCGTGAGGTCCGCGGACGACGACCGGCGGTACCACGTGGACGTGCACCGGTGCTTCTACGTGGACCTGTTGGCGCGCAACGGGGTTCCCGAGCTGGGGACCGTGTTCTGCGAGTTCGACGCCGCGTGGATCGGCGCCGTCGACGTGGAGCGGCACGGTTTCCGGTTCGACCGGCCCACGACGATCGCGCGGGGCGGGGCGACCTGCCCGTTCCACTTCACCCGGACCGGCTGACACGAGGTCGTGGGGTGCCGGTGGTCCGGCGCCCCACGGCTAAGCCAGGTCGGACAACCACTGCTCCACACCCGCGACGTGCACGGTGGTCCAGGAACGGGCGAGTTCGGTTTCGCGCAGCGCCAGGGCGTCGACGATCGCGCGGTGCTCGGCGATGGTGCGCTCGGCCGCGCCCGCCTGCGCTATTCCGCGCCAGATCCGCACGCGGACCGTCGGGCCCGCGAGGGTGTCCAGGAGCTGGGCCAGGTAGGCGTTGCCGGAGCTGCGGGCGATGGCGCGGTGGAACTCCAGGTCGTGCTCGACCAGTTCCTCGACCGACTTGGCGTTCTCGCCCGAGTCGCACATCGCTCGGAGGACGGCGACCTCCTCGGGCGTGATCCGCTGAGCGGCCAGCGCGGACGCCGCCGGCTCCAGGATCCGGCGCACCTGGAGGACTTCGAGGACGGAGTCCTCGCCGCGGTGCAGGTCGAGGACGAAGGACAGGGCTCCGAGGAGGTCGTCCGCTCGGAGGCTGGAGACGTACGTGCCGTCGCCCTGCCGCACGTCCAGCACCCGGACGAGGGACAGGGCCTTGACGGCCTCGCGCAGCGAATTCCGGGACAGTCCCAGGCGTTCGGCCAGGTCAGCCTCGCGCGGGAGGCGGTCGCCGGGCTTCAGCTCCCCGCTCACGATCATCTCTTTGACACGCAGGATCGCGTCGTCCGTGACTGCCACGGCACCCTCGCTCGGTAGTAGACCTCGGATGTCTGGTGTCCAGTATGAGCCACTCGTGTGGGTTCCGTGTGCTTCCGTGATGGCGATCTTTCACCTTTAGGTGGTGTAATTGGTTATCTTCCGACCGGACGTGACTAAATCAACGTTTTGCCGCCATAATGGTCTGGACCATTTGAGGAGGGACCTTGGACACGGTTGTCGCAGCCCCGCGAGCACTACTCGGTCGCACCATCACCGGTCCCGCCTACGTGCGAATCCGGGCAGGGCGCATCGTCGAAGTCGTCGCGGGTGAACCGCCGGCGGGCGCCGAAGTGCTGACCGACGGACTGCTCACGCCCGGCCTGGTGGACATCCAGATCAACGGCGCGGTCGGAGTCGACTTCGCCGAAGTGGACACCGCGGGCATGAGGGCCGTCGCCGAGGCGTTGCCGCAGACCGGGGTCACCCGTTTTCTGCCCACGTTGATCACGGCGCCGGTGCCGGTCGCCCTTCGGCAGGCTCGGGCGGTTCTCGCCGCTTCTGCCGCGTTGCCCGAGGGGGTGGGGGCGCGGCCGTTGGGGGTTCACTTCGAGGGGCCGTTCCTGTCGCCTCTCCGGCCCGGGGTGCACGACCCGGCGTTGATGGTCGAGCCTGGTGCGGCCGAGATCGATGAGCTGCTGGCTGATGAGACGTTGCGGCGGGCGTTGAGGATGGTGACGCTGGCGCCTGAGCAGCCAGGGGGGATGGAGGCTGTTCGGCGGTTGGTGGCCGCCGGGGTGCTGGTGGCCGTTGGGCACAGTGACGCGACCGGGGAGCAGACGCGGGCGGCTGCCGATGCCGGGGCGCGGATGGTTACGCATCTGTTCAACGCGCAGAGGCCGCTCGGGCATCGGGAGCCGGGGGTGCCAGGGGTTGCGTTGGTGGATGAGAGGTTCACGTTGGGGCTGATCGCGGATTTGGCCCACGTGGGGCCGGATGTTTGTCGGTTGGTGTTCAACGCTGCCGGGCATCGGGTGGCGTTGGTGACTGATGCCGTTGCTGCTGCTGGGATGCCGCCAGGGCGTTATCAGTTGGGTGGGGCGGATGTTTTGTTGACCGAGGATGGGGTGCCTCGGTCGCCCGAGGGGACGATTGCCGGGTCGGCTTTGACGTTGGATCGGGCTGTTCGGAATATCGTGTCCGTTGGGGTGGATGTGGCTGATGCGCTGGCGTCGGCGACGATTGTGCCTGCTGAGGTTATTGGGGAGTCGGGGCTTGGGCGGTTGGCGCCCGGGGCTGTGGCGGATTTGGTGTGGTGGGATGAGGAGTTGAATCCGCGGAAGGTGTGGGTGGACGGGGTCGTGGTGTTCGACGCCGATGCTGGTGGGGTTGTGGCTGCTGCTGTGGGGTATGCGACTGCTGGGCAGTGAAGGGGCTCTGAGGAGTCTTGGGCGGGGGTCTGGCGGGTGCTGGGCCCCCGTTTTGTTCGTCTTGTTGGGAAGTTTGAGAGCGCTGGGGGCGGCCGATTTGACTTGGGGCCCCTATTTTTGGCGCTAGTCGGGCCAAAACGGCAGGATGAAAGCTTGCCGCCCGACTGAGTTTAGCGCCAAAAACCCCAAGTAAAATCGGCCTTAGGTGGGTGCGTGTGTGGCGGTTTGTTGGTCATGTGGCTTTTCGGGCAGGGAAAAAGCAAAAAGGGCCCTTCTCTGCGTGAGAGAGGGGCCCTTTTGTTGTGTGTGGTGTTAGCGGGTGCGGGTGACCTTTTTTAGGCCCCTTGGGCTGTCTGGGTCGCCGCCGCGTGCTAGTGCCAGGCCGTGGGCGAGGCTTTGGATGGGTAGGATTTCCAGAATGGGGGCTACTTCTTCTGCGGTTTCCGCTACTGGGATGCGGAGTGCTGCGGAGACCTTGTCTGCTGCGGAGCCGACTGCCAGTACGTCTGCGCCTCTGCCGTGTACTACGTCCAGGACCTCGTGGAGGGCGTCGCCGCCCTTGCCGGTGCTGGTTACCGCTAGTACCGCTGTTTCGCCGTCAACGGCTGCGACAGGGCCGTGCAGGAGGTCTGCGCCGGAGTAGGCGCGGGCGCCCAGGTAGCTGGTTTCCGCGAGCTTGAGGGCGGCTTCCAGGGCTGTTGGCAGGGAGAAGCCGCGGCCGGTGGTGAGTACGCGGTCGACGAAGCGGTAGCGGCGTACGGCTTCGGTGACCGCGTCCTGTGAGTTGTCCAAAGTGGACTGGGCCAGGTCGCCCAGTTTTGCGGCGTGTTCGCCGGTGCCGCCGCGGATGGAGTCGAAGAGGAGGTACAGGGCCAGGAGGGTGGCGGAGTAGGTCTTGGTGGCCGCTACGGCGTGTTCGACGCCTGCGCCTACGTCTACGGACAGTTCCGCTGCGCCGTTGAGGGGGGAGTCGTTGGTG
>DATMCA010000805.1:0-2771 GCA_035559015.1 Umezawaea sp.
CAGGATGCGGAACAGCACCCCGCGGAACAGGACCTCCTCCATGACCGCGACGCTCGACATCATCCCCGCGATGCCGAGGAACCCGGCGAACGAGCCCCACGACACGTCGTCGAACCCACCGAACACCAGCACCAGCAGCAACACCGCGCAGAACAGCCCGAACCCGAGCAGCAGCCCCCTGCCCAACCCCGACCACCGCTTCTCCGGCGCCAGCTCGGGCACGTCGTCGCGCACCTCGACGAACCGGGTCAGCCGCAGGTAGCAGATCACCCCGGCCACGGCCAGGCCGAGCCCCACCGGCAGGGCCAGCAGCGGCAGGGGCGCGACCAGGGTGTCGATCCCGACGACCGCCAGCATCACGACGAACAGCGAGGCGAACAGGACCGGGAACCTGAAGCGGCGCAACCGGGTCCGGCCCTCGGTGAGCTCGACGGGTGAACGATTGTCGTCCGGGTGGTTGGTGCGCTCCATGGCTCCGACTCTCTGCTGTTGGACCGAGGTTTCCCTTGCCCGCCAAAGGCTAGGCAGCTCACCGACGCGTCACATCCCGCTGGGGAGGACACCCGCGGTAGCTCTCACGGGGGACCGACCCCCGTGCTCACCGCTGCTGGACGTCGGTGCAGAAGACGTCCTCGTCCGGCAACCGACCGGTGGTCAGGAAGTCGACCGTCGCCTGGTCGACGCAGGCGGACCCCTGGTGGTAGACGTAGTGCCCGCCGTTGTCGGCACCCACGAAGCCCGCGCGGTGGCCGAGCACCTTGCGCAGACCGACACCGTCCTCCCACGGGGTGGCGTTGTCCCGCCGGTTCTGCAGGACCAGGGTGTTGCGCGGTCCCTGGTCGGTCACGGCGACGGGCGCCTCGACCGGAGGGGTCCAGAAGGCGCACGGCCAGATGGCGGCGGGCATCCCCGCGGTGAGCGGCCAGGTCGCGCGGTCGGCGGTGGCCCGGCGCGCGTAGTCGTCGACGTCGCCGGACCACGCGGCGTCGCCGCACGTCAGCGCCAGGAAGATCGTGGCCTGGTTGTCCGCCGGGACGCCGGGCGTGGGCGGGGGTCCGGCGAACACCTGCTGGAGCACGGCGCCGTCGGCCTCGGTCACCTTGCCGTCGGCGAGGGCGGAGGCGGCCTTCCAGAACTGGGCCAGGACCGGGACGGTCTCGTTGTGCAGCAACAGGCTGTAGGTGACGTTGCGGAGCATCGCGCCGGTCAGCGACCGCGGCGTGCCGGGAACGGGTGCGGGGGTGCGGTCGAGGCGGTCGGCGAGCGCGAGGTAGGTCCGGGTCACGTCCGCTTCCGTGCCGCCCAGCCCGAGCGCGGCGTCCTGCGCGGCGGCGACGCGGGCCGCGTCGGGGAAGCGGTCCGCCATGGCCCTGCCCCACCCGTCCGTCGCGTTCGCCCAGACCTTCGTCGGGTCGACGTTGCCTTCGAGGACCACCCGGTCGGCGTGGTCCGCGAACAGCGACTCGTAGACGGCGCCGAGGTAGGTGCCGTAGGACTGGCCCCAGTAGGAGATCTTCTGCTCGCCCAGGGCCTCGCGGACGCGGTCCAGGTCGCGGGCGGTGTTGGCCGTGGTGAAGAACTTCAGCTTCTCCCCCGCCGTCGAGGCGCACTTCCCGGCGACGGTCCGGGCGCGGTCGACGTTGGCGCTGATCGAGCCGTCGGCGGCGGGGTACGGGAACAACCCGGCCACGGTCGGATCGTCGAGGCCGCAGCTCTGCGGCGTGCTGTGCTCGACACCGCGCGGGTCGAACCCGATCAGGTCGTAGCTCTCCAACACCGCCGGGGGCAGGGTCGGCGCCATCGCACCGGGGGTGTCCAGGCCCGGCAGGGCCGGTCCGCCGGGGTTCAGCACCAGCACGCCACGGCGTTTCTCGGGCTGCGCGGTGGGCAGCTTCGAGACCGCGACGTCGATGGTCGCGCCGCCCGGATTCCCGTGGTCCAGCGGGACCTTCACCGTTCCGCAGGTCATCCGGGGGTCGCGCTCGACGCCTTGGGGCGCTGGCGGGCACTGGCCCCAGGCGATGGCGGGCGCGGACGTCCCGCTCGTGCTCGGCGGCGGGCCCTCGGCGGGCGTGTCCTCGGCGTCCGCGTCGCAGGCCGCCACCACGGTCCCGGCCAGCCCGACGGCCACCAGCAGTGCGATCGACCGCCACCCCCTGGTGCCGTTGGGCCTCCCCGTTCCGCGCTTCGACTCCATCGCCCTGCTCCCCGATTCCTCGCCCTGGCCCGGCCGGTGGTCCGGTCGGCGCAACGAGGCCGAAACCTAGTGAGGGACGACCACCGCGCGGGTCCCCTCGGAGTGGACAAGTCGGGTAGTCCTCACGGGGGACGCGGTCTCCTGCCAGGCGTGGAACGATCGGTCGCGGCGATCGAGACGGTCCGGTGTCCAGGGAACCCGTCCACCGGTAAACTCGCCCGGTGTTCGCCCCGGTTCCCCTCCGCGCGGCAGTGGCCCGGTGGCCCGATCTGCCGGCGCCGGTCAAGGATGCCGCGCTGGCGGCCCTGGTCGTGGTGCTGGCGTTCGTGCCGACCGTGTCCCACATCGGACCGGAGATCGGCGACCTCGCCGAACGGCACGCGGGCGCCGTGGTCGAACTGGTGCTGACGCTGGCGATGTCCCTTCCGCTGGCGCTGCGGAGCCTGCGCCCGGACGTGTGCCTCTTGGTCATCAGCGGAGCGTTCGCGGTCGGCCAGGTGCTGGGCCGTCCGGACACGTTCGCCAAGGTGGGCTTCCTGCTGGCGCTGTACGCCGCCGGAGCGCACCTGGCCCG
>DATMCA010000806.1:0-3169 GCA_035559015.1 Umezawaea sp.
GAGTCCCTCGTCGCCGCGAGGACGTCGTTCAAGACCAGTTGGACGGCGTGGCCACCCTGTGCGGGGTCGCTGAGGTCGCGCGGGAGCATGGTGGAGTCCTGTTCGGTGAGGTGGACGGGCGGGGGATCCCCTCGGCCGGTCCGTCACCGGGTGTGTCAGCGCGCGCTGAATGCCCCGGCGACCGGTACTACCGGCCGGGGGTGGGTAAATCGGCGCGTCACGTGCACGTCCCAACCGTAGCAGCGGCATCAAGCATGATGTGCGCATGCTGACGAACAAGGGCGCCGAGTTCGAGGAGTTCTGGGCCGAGCGCCACCTGTGCACGCTGACTACGGTGCGCGCCGACGGGACGCCGCACGTCGTGCCCGTCGGGGTGACGGTGGACGTGGAAGCCGGTGTGGCGCGGGTGATCACGTCCGGTACCTCGCACAAGGTTCGCCACGTCCTGGCGGGCGGTGAGGCGGGAGCCGCGGCGGCCGTGTGCCAGGTGGACGGTCGTCGGTGGTCGACGCTGGAGGGGCGTGCCGTGGTGCGGCGCGAGCCCGAGGTGGTGGCCGACGCCGAACGTCGCTACGCGGCCCGGTACCGGACGCCTCGGGTGAACCCGCAGCGAGTGGTGATCGAGATCAAGGTCACCAGAGCGCTGGGGACCGTGTGATCGCGGTCGTCGGCATCGGCGTCGACGGGTGGGACGGGCTGTCGCCCGCCGCGCGCGACGAGGTCGAGGCCGCGCAGGTGCTGATGGGCAACGCCCGGCAGTTGGAGATGGTGCCGGGCGACTTCGAGCGGATCGCGTGGCCGTCGCCGATGCTGCCCGCGCTGCCGGGGTTGTTCGAGGCGAACCGGCACCGGCGGGTGTGCGTGCTGGCCAGCGGCGACCCGCTGTTCCACGGGATCGGGTCCACGCTGATCCGGTTGCTGGGCGCCGACCGGGTCCGGATCGTGCCGCACCCGTCGTCCGTCTCCCTGGCGTGCGCGCGGCTCGGGTGGGCCGTCGACGACGTCGAGGTGGTCAGCATGGTGGCCAAACCGGTCGAACTGCTGCACCCCGTGCTGCACCCCGGTCGGCGGGTGCTGGTGCTGGGGTCCACGCCGTTGGCGGTCGCGGACCTGCTCGCGGCCCGCGGGTATGGCGACAGCGTCGTCACCGTGCTGGAAAGCCTTGGCGGGCCTGGAGAACGGGTGCACGACGACCTGTCCTACGTGGACCCGTTGCACGTGCTCGCGATCGAGTGCGTCGGCAGCGCCGTGCAGTCGCGCGTGCCGGGACTGCCCGACGACGCCTACGAGCACGACGGGCAGCTGACCAAGCGCGAGGTGCGGGCCGTGACGCTCGCGCAGCTCGCCCCCGTGCCCGGTCAACTGCTGTGGGACGTCGGGGCAGGCGCGGGCAGCATCGCCATCGAGTGGGCGCGCGTGCACCCCGCCTGCCGGGCGTTCGGGATCGAGCACCACGTCGAGCGGGCCGAGCGGATCGGTCGCAACGCGCGGAACCTCGGCGTGCCGGGGGTGCACGTCGTCGTCGGCAAGGCCCCGGAGGCGTTGGCCGGGCTGGAACGGCCGTCCGCCGTGTTCATCGGCGGAGGCCTCACCGTGCCCGGCGTCGTGGAGGCGTGCTGGGAAGCCCTGCTGCCCGGCGGCAGGCTCGTCGTCAACGCCGTGACGATGGAGTCCGAGGCCGTCATCGCCGCGTGGCACCCGAGGCTCGGCGGGGACCTCACCAGGATCGCGATCAACCGGGGCTCGCCCGTCGGTGGGTTCACCGGCTGGCGCCCGCACATGCCGGTCACCACGTGGGCCGTGACGAAGGAGACCGAGTGACCGTCCACTTCATCGGCGCCGGCCCCGGCGCCGCGGACCTGATCACCTTGCGCGGAGCCAGGTTGATCAGGTCCTCGCCGGTCTGCCTGTACGCGGGCGCCCTCGTGCCCGTCGAACTGCTCGACCACTGCCCGCCCGGCGCGCGCCTGGTCGACACGGCCAACCTGACGCTGGACGAGATCGTGGCCGAACTCGTCACGGCCCACGGGGCGGGCCACGACGTGGCCCGCCTGCACTCCGGCGACCCGTCGGTGTTCAGCGCCATGGCCGAGCAGATGCGCCGCTTGGACGCCGCGGGCGTCCCGTACGACGTGACACCGGGCGTGCCCGCCTTCGCTGCCGCTGCGGCGACGTTGAAGCGGGAACTGACCGTGCCCGGCGTCGGCCAGACCGTGGTCCTGACCCGCACCTCGGCCCGCGCCACCCCGATGCCGCCAGGCGAGGACCTGGCCACCCTGGGCGCTTCCGGCGCGACGATGGTGCTGCACCTCGCCGTGCAGCGGATCGAGGAGGTGGTCGCCGAACTCCTGCCGAACTACGGCGCGGAATGCCCTGTTGCCGTCGTGGCCCGCGCCAGCCGGGACGACGAGGTCGTCGTGCGCGGCACCTTGGCCGACATCGCCGAGAAGGTGGTGGCGGCGAACATCAAACGCACCGCGGTGATCATCGTCGGCCGCGTGCTGAACGCCACCCAGTTCATCGACAGCCACCTCTACTCAGCCGACCGCTGCCGTCCCTGAACGGTCCGGCGTGGATGAGCGGTCAGGTGGAGGCCGCGGTCCGGGTTGGGCGTGAAGGGACACTTTGTCCGCCAACGGATCGACAGGGCAACGAGGTGTGCTCATCGCTGGAACCGGCGTGTCGACCGGGGAAGGCCGCGCGGCGGCCACGACACGGTCCGCCACGAGCAGGCGATGTGGAACGCCATTGACCTGCGCCGTGGCGTCGCCGCGGTCGACCGCACTGGCGTGGCCGGGCTGCCTTTGGCCACGCCGGCCGTGCCAGCGTGGCCGGGCTGCCCTCAGCTACTCCGACCGTGCTGGCGTAGCGAGGCTGTCCTCGTCCACGCCGACCGTGCCGGCGTCGATGAGCGACCACGCGGAGGCCGCAGTCCGAGTTCTCCACGAACCACCGGTCGACGTGCGGCGCGGCATCGGCTCCGAGATGAACGGACGCACCGGCGAGTTGGGCGCGGACGGCTATGCCACGAGCAGTCGAGCACGCCTGCCGCTCGCGTTCGTTGCGGGCGGCTCAAGACTTGCGCCAAGGCTCTGCCGGGTGACGGCGGACGCGGTCTTGACTCCGATGCGAGGTGGCACGCCATTGACCGCGCGGCGACTTCGCCGTG
>DATMCA010000807.1:0-13171 GCA_035559015.1 Umezawaea sp.
GGCGGGCAGGCCGTCGACCGACAGGACGCGGTCCATCCACCAGCGGGCCTCGCCGAAGAAGCCGCAGTTGGTCCAGTAGTAGTCGAGCCCCACCGCCAGCCGGGACCCGGCCAGTGTTTCTTGTGGATCATCCAGGCTGAACCGCAGGGCCGAGAGGATGTTGGCGTGCTCGGCCAGTGACCGCGCGGTGATGTCGAGCTGGTCGGGACCGGCCCACGCGGCCGCCCATCGTGCGGTCTGGTCGAGGAAGTGGTCCCGGTGGCGGCGGTGGACCTCGGACGCCGTGCCGGACCTCGCCAGCTCGTTCGCCCCGAACTCGCGAATGGTCTCCAGCATGTGGTACCGCGTCACGGTTCGCGATCCGCTGTCGCGGGTCACGATCGACTTGTTCACCAGGCCCGCCACCAGACCCAGGAAATTCCCCGCCCGGTCCGCCGGTTCGGCCCCCACCGATTCGGCCGCCGCCAGCGTGAACCCGCCCCGGAAGACCGAGAACCGCTGCCACAGGCGCTGTTCGGCCGGTGAGCACAGGTCGTAGCTCCACTCGACGGTGGCGGTGAGCGTCTTCTGGCGCGACGGGGACTCGGAATTCCCCTCGGCCAGTAATTCGAACCTGTCGTCCAGGCGGACCAGGATCTCCTCGGGGGACAACCTCCGCACCTGGGCGGCGGCCAGTTCGATCGCCAGGGGCAGGCCGTCCAGGCGTCGGCAGATCCCGGCGACGGTGTCGTGCTCGGCACGCCTGGCGACGAAATCCGGATCCGCCAAGGCGGCGCGGTGGTGGAAGAGGGTGACCGCGTCCTGCCGCGTCTCCGTCGGCCCTGGGACGGGCAACGACCGCACCGGCAGCAGTTGTTCGCCCGCCACACCCAGGACGTGGCGACTGGTCGCCAGCACCCGCACCGCCGGGGCCTCGGCCAGTACCCGAGCGGCCAGCACACCGCACGCCGT
The DNA here is from genome assembly GCA_035559015.1 of Umezawaea sp. GTDB lineage: Bacteria > Actinomycetota > Actinomycetes > Mycobacteriales > Pseudonocardiaceae > Umezawaea. The sequence continues at coordinate 952 of DATMCA010000807.1, forward strand.
GCCGAGGTGCTCGCAGTTGTCGAGCACCAGCAGCATCGACTTATCGTGGAGGAATTCCAACACGCGGTCCAACGCGTCCTCGCCGACGTCCCGCAGTCCCAGCGCGGTGGCCACGGTCCGCACCAGCAAGCGGTGGTCGTACACCGCGGCCACCTCGACCAAGCGGGCGCCGTCGCGGAACGTTCCCCTGACCTGCCGGGTGAACCGCAACGCCAGGCACGTCTTGCCTATCCCGCCGGGGCCCGTCAACGTCAGCAACCGGTTCGCCGACAGCAGGGCACGGGCCTTGGCCAGCTCCGCCCGGCGGCCGACGAACATCGTCGGCTCGGGCGGCAGATCGGCGCAGAAGCTCACAACCACCTCCGAGAACTGATGCCTGTCACCGCGTAACGGTTTTCAGCTTATGGTGATTTACCTTCTGGGTAAGCCCTTGGTGAACGAGGAGTGTCATGTTGTTGCCACGGCTCGGTTCGGGGTCGGGATCGGGGACGACGAGCTTCGTCGGCCGCCGGGCTGAACTGGCCATGATCACGACACTGCTGGCCAAGAGCCGGGAGCTGACCTTGACCGGGCCGGGCGGCGTGGGCAAGACGCGCCTGGCGCACGAGTTCGCCCGGCACGTGGCGCGCGACTTCGCCGACGGCGTTCGGATCGTCGAACTGGGCGCGGTGAGCGATCCGGACTCGCTGCCCCGTGCCGTGGTGATGGGGCTCGGGCCGCGGGACCCACTGGACGAAGTGGTCCACCACCTCCGTGAGAAGTCGATGTTGTTGGTGCTCGACGACTGCGAGCACCTCGTGGAATCGTGCGCGATTCTAATCGGGAAAATTCTGGCCGCTGCCCCATTAGTGCGGATTCTCGCCACGAGCAGGCAGGTCCTGGGCGTCGAGGGTGAACACCTGCTACCGGTACCACCGCTCGACGTGACGCCGGACGCTGTCGCGTTGCTCACCGACAGGGTGACCGCCGTCGACCCGGATTTCGAAGCCGGACCGGACAACCGCGATGCCCTCCTCGCGATCTGCCGACGGCTGGACAACATCCCGCTGGCCATCGAACTGGTCGCGAGCTGGTTCCGCGTGCTGGTGCCCGAGGAGATCCTGCGCCAACTGGACGACCGGCTCCACCCGCTGGGCGACCACGGCTCCACCCGCCCGGCTCGCCAGCGGACGCTCGTCGCCTCGACGGGCTGGAGCTACCGGCTCTGCTCGCCGGCGGAACGCGCCCTGTGGGCACGGTTGTCGGTGTTCCAAGGGGATTTCACGCTTGAGGCTGTCACCCGGATCACACCGTCCACACAGGACGACCTGCTCGACCTGATCGCCGGTCTGGTCGACAAGTCCGTCCTGAGTCGTCACGCCGACGAGAAGGTCGCACGCTACGCCATGCTCGGGAACGCGCGGCAGTACGGTTTGCACGAGCTCACCGTGAGCGGCCACGCGGCAGAGGTGCGCAAGGCGCACCGCGACTACCTCCTCGGGTTGGCCGGGGGATCCGCGGCGGCCCCGCAGGACAACGCTCGCGGGCAAGGCCGGGGGGCGGACCGCCGTCCGTCCGGGTCGGCGGCGCTGACCAGACGAGAACTCGAAATCGCGGATCTGCTGGCGAACGGGGCCAGCAACAAGGAGATCGCCGCGAGCCTGGTGATATCCCCGCGCACGGCGGCCACCCACGTGCGGAACGTGCTCCGGAAGCTGGGGTTCACCTCCCGCGTCCAGATCGCGGGCAGGTGGGAGCACACCTCGGGGTCACGGTGAACCGGCTGCCCGCCGAGGTGACGACCTTCATCGGGAGGGGCGTCGAACTCGCGAGGACGATCTCGTTGTTGAGGACCGGCAGGCTGGTCGCGGTGACCGGGGTGGGCGGCGTGGGCAAGTCCCGGCTGGCGCTGCGGGCCGCGAGCCAGGTGAGCGACGACTACCCGGACGGGGTGGTGCTGGTCCGGTTGGACACCGTCAGCGATCCCGACCTCGTCGCGCCGGCGCTCGCGGACGCGTGTGGGCTGAGCGGTGCGGGGAGCGATCCGTTGGCGACGCTCATCGGGTACCTCCAGGACAAGGACCTGTTGCTGTTGTTGGACTCCTGCGAGCACGTCGGGCAGGTGTGCGGCCGGCTCGTCGACGCGGTGCTGGACGCGGCACCCGGCGTTCGGGTACTGGCGACCAGCCAGTGGCGGTGGCCACCGAGCCGGCACGGGGAGCGAGTGCTGCGGCTGGACCCGCTCACGGTGCCCGAGGTCCAGGACTTCGCCGGGGCGAGGGAGTTGGACGCGGTCGAGCTGTTCGCCGACCGGGCCGCGGCCGTGTGGCCGAGGTTCGTGGTCGGTGTGGACAACTGGGCGAAGGTCGTCCGGCTGTGCCGCCTCCTGGACGGGCTTCCGCTGGCCGTCGAACTGGCGGCGGCGTGGACGCGGGTCCTGCCGCTGGAGGAGATCCTGTCCAGGGTGGACGATCGGTTCCGGCTGCTCGTGAGGAAGGGCGGGCTCGCGCCACCACGTCAGCGATCGTTGCTCGCCACGGTTGAACGGACCTACGAGCTGTGCAGCGCACCGGAACAACTCCTGTGGGCGAGGCTTTCGGTGTTTCGCGGCACCTTCGATCTGACTGCGGTGGAAGCGGTCTGCGATGGCGTCGACCGGGTGCTCTTCGAACTGATTGACAAGTCCGTTGTGGTCGCGGAGAAGGGCGCCGAGGATGGCGTGAGACGGTACCGAATGCTGGACACGCTGTGCGAGTACGGTCGGGATCGACTTAGGACGTTCTTTGTGGACGACGACCTACCGGTGCGGCACCGCGACTACTTCATGCGGTTGGCCGAGTGCGCGGAAGCCGAATGGCACCGGGGTGAAGACCGGCCCGGTGTGGCGGCTCGCGTCCGCGCCGAGCTGCCGAACCTGCGTGCGGTCCTGGAGTTCTGCTCGACCGCCCCAGGACAGCAGGCGGCGGGCCTGCGTTTGGCGGTACTGCTGCACTTCTACTGGCTGTGGTGCGACGGAGCGGCGGAAGGGCGGCACCGGGTGGGGTTGGCCTTGGCACGCGGCTCCGATCCCAGTCGGGACCGCGCGGTGGGTTCGTGGCTGGAGAGCCTGCTGGCCACCATCACGGACGCTCCTCCCGACTCCCGTCTTCCCCGACAGGCGGAGGCGTGGGCGCTGGCCGAGGGTGACGACCTCGTGCTCGGCCAGTCCCAGCTCGTCCTCGCCGCGGTCGCGGCGCGCCAGGGTGACTCCGGCAAGGCGTCGGAGCTGGCCGAGGACGCCGTGGCCCGGCTCACCGCCGCCGGCCGGGCCGACTGGGCCGGGGAACTGCTCGGGATCAGCGAACTGCCCTGGTCCGGGCACGACGTCTTCGGAGCGGTGCTCGTGCGAGCCCTCGGGGGCCGTACGTCGCCCGAGCCCGCGGCGTTCCCGCTCACCCAGAGGGAGCGGCAGGTCGCCACGCTGGTCGCCGAGGGGCTGGGGAACCGGGCGATAGCCGTTCGCCTGAACATCGCGCAGCGCACCGTGGAGACCCACGTCAACCGCATCCTGCGCAAGCTCGACCTCACGTCGCGCGTCGACCTGGCGGGGTGGCCGACCTCGGCGGGCGGCGACCGGTGACGACTACGTACGCGTCTCGGATGATGCCGAGCTACGCATTCTGACCGATTGCCGGCACCCGCCGCTCCGGTGAAATCTTCCTCGGTACCAGAGCCACCGGGTCGGTCCCACCAGGTCCGGTGGGACCGACGACAGCTCCTCGGCACCCGCGTTCGCAGCACGTTCCACGCGAACGCGGTGGTGCCCCACGTCCTCGACCGACAGGAACACCATGACTTCACCCGACAGCGGCAGCCCACTTCGACGGGACGGAGCGACATGACGACGACATCGCCTCCGTGGCGCCCCAGGATCTTCGACCCGGCCGACGCCGAAGACCGACGACGGTTCGACAAGCTGGTGTCCTCCGGGCGGGTGTTCCGGACGCACGACACCCTCCGGACGCAGCTCGAGAACCTGGCTGCGGCCCGCCGCGCCGGTGACGACCGCGAATCCGACGGCGTCGACGAGATCCTGGACGGGGTGCCGCTGGCCGAGTACGGCCGCTGGGTCCACTACCCGTGGTCCGGGCGGCTCGTCCGGCTCCTGCCGCCCGACGAGTTCCGCGAACTGCGCCTCGACCGGAACCGGCCCAAGAGCGTGCCCGCGGAAACAGCGCGGCTCGTCGGGTTCACCGTGGGGGTAGCGGGTCTGTCGGTGGGAAACGTCATCGCGCTCACGCTCGCGCTCGAAGGCACCGTCGGGCACATCCGGCTCGCCGACTTCGATACGCTCGAACTGTCCAACATGAACCGCATCCGGGCGGGCGTGCACGACATCGGCCTGGCGAAACCCGTGATCGCGGCGCAGCAGATCGCCGAACTCGATCCCTACCTGGGAGTTTCGGTGCTCGGCGGCATCGGGCCGGAGAACGTCGAGGAGTTCCTGCTGGGCGGACCGGAGCTCGGGCCGCCGCTCGACGCCCTCATCGACCAGTGCGACTCGATGAACACGAAGTTCCTGCTCCGCGAGTGGACCCGGTCGCTCCGCCTGCCGGTGCTGATGAACACGAGCGACCGGGGAATGCTCGACGTCGAACGCTTCGACCTCGAACCCGACCGCCCCTTCTTCCACGGCAGCACCGGTGACGCGCCGGACGTCGGAGAAGGCGGGTTCCGCAGCGGTGACGCCGTCGAGATGGCGCGCAAGTCGGCGGTCGTCCTGCGGCTGTTCGACGAGGAGGGGATTTCCAGCAACCTCGGGGCGGCCTTCCTGGAGCTGGGATCGACGATCTCCAGTTGGCCGCAACTGGCCAGCGACGTGGTCCTCGGGGGTGCCGCCGTGACCACGGCGGTCCGCTGCCTCGCCCTCGGCACACCACTGCCGTCCGGCCGACGTTACCTGGACCTCGAAACCGCTGTCCGGGAGCCGAGTCCGGCACCGAAGGCCGCACGACCGGAACAGCTCCCGCGAGCGGGCCTGGCCACCACGGGGTCGACCGTGCGAGCGCCCGAACTGGTGCGCTACCTCGTCGACCACGCAGTTCTCGCGCCGTCCGGCGGGAACAGGCAGCCGTGGCACTTCTACTGGGACGAGGACCGGATCCGGGTGGTCCACGACCGGGAGCGCGGCGAGAGCCTCCTGGACCCGCACGGCCGCGCGGCGCGGCTGGCGCTGGGCGCGGCCGTGGAGAACGTGGTCATCGCGGCCACGGCCCGCGGCCTGGCGGCGACGGTGGAACCGTTCCCCAGCGCGGATGTCGTCGCCGAGATCACCACCCGGCCCGATGCCTCGGCCCCGGACGGCCTGTTCGGGGCGCTGCGGGACCGTCGGACGCACCGTGCCCCCGGGACGCGGTCGACGCTGACCGCCGAGGAGATCGCGGAACTCACGGCTCAAGCGAAGCACCACGGCGCGCGGGTGGACCTGGTCCTGACCCCGGGCGAAATGGACGAATTCGGCTCGATCCTGGGTGTCTGCGACCGGATCCGGTTCCTGAACCCGCGCCTCCACGAGGCGGTGGTGGGGGAGTGGAGGCTCGGTCCGGCCTCGGAGACGTTGGAGGGGATCGCTTTCGAGTCGCTGGCGCTCCCGACCGGTCTCGAAGAACCGTTCCGGGTCATCACCCGCACGGACGTCGCCGCCCGGATCCGGTACATCGGAGGTGGTGCCCGCTTGGCGGAGTACGCCGAGAACGCGGTGGCGGGCGCGTCGGCCATGATGCTGCTGTCGGTCGACAACGACACGCCGGAGAGCTGGCTCGCGGGTGGACGTGCGATGCAGCGGACCTGGCTGCGGGCCGAGCAACTCGGCCTCGGACTGCACCCGATGACCTCGGCGAACTCCCTGTTCGACCTGCTCGACGGCCCGTCGGCGGACATCTTCGACCCCGCTGAGACCGCCGAACTGGGGGAGTTGCGCACACGCTTCCACCAGGTGGTGCCGAAGCCGAACGGTCCGGTGGCGCTGCTGTTCCGCGTCACGCGGATCACCGACCCGGCTACGCGAACCCTGCGTCTGCCGACGGAATCGGTGCTCACCCCCGGCACGCCCTGAGGGGTGCTCCGCACCGCGCAAGGCCATTCGAACGGAAGACCCCCAGCAGAGCGATTCTCGCTGCGAATTCGACGCGAGGACGGAAGTCCCCTCCGGATTGTTGACGACGGAACGGTTGGTGCCCAGGTGATACCGCGTACGGTTGTGCCACACGCCCTGGTGACGGGATCGAGCAGCGGAATCGGCGCTGCCATCGCGAGCCGACTCGGCGTTGAAAGGATCCGCGTCTCGATCCACGGACGGGATTCGGACTGCGTCGAGAAGGTGGCCGAGAAGGTCGCGGGCACCGGAACCGAGGTCGCAGCCTTCCTCGGTGACGTGCGCAGCGACAGCGACGTCGAGGCCGTCGTCAAGGAAGCCCAGGCGATTCACGGGCCGATCAACATCCTGATCAACAACGCCGGTCGGATGCCCACGTTCTTCCCGGACTGGGAGAAGACGTCGAACGAGGAGTGGCTCGACCTCTACGACATCAACGTCCTGGGGGCCGTGCGGTTCGTGCGCAACGTGCTCCCGCAGATGAAGGAAGGCGGATGGGGGCGCATCGTCCACATCGGGAGCATTTCCGCGGATGCGCCCCCACCGGGATCGCAGTTCAGCTACGGGGCTTCGAAGGCCGCGCTGCTCAACTTCTCGACAGGGCTGGCCAGAACGCTGGCGGGCAGCGGGATCACCGTCAACTGCGTGAGCCCAGGGTTGATCAACACACCGGGGCTGGTGCGGATCTTCGAGGAGGGCGACCTCGCGGGGTCCGGCCTGGGAGCGACCTGGCCCGAGGTGCGGGACAACCTCATCTCGGGTATTCGCCGGAATCTGGTCGGCAGGATGGGCGACGCGGCGGAGGTCGCGGATCTCGTCGCGTTCCTGTGCTCCACGAGGGCCGGGTACATCAGCGGCGCCAACTACCGCATCGACGGAGGAACGGTGGTCGGCCGGTAGGCCACGGCAGTTTCCCCCAACCGCATGGAAGGAGCAGGAGAAGTGCGCAGCATCGCGATAGTCGGCGCGGGACAATCCGGACTGCTGGCCGCTTTGGGCTTGCAGCAGGAAGGGTACGACGTCACGGTCGTCTCGGACCGCTCGGCGGAGGAGATCAGGACCGGGCGCGTGATGTCCGGCCAGTGCCTGTTCGAATCGGCGTTGAGCCAAGAGCGGAAGCTGGGCCTGCACTACTGGGATGACGAGGTCACACCGATATCGAGCCTTCGCTTCTCGGTGGGCGACGGTGGTCTCGCCAGTCGCTCGATCACCTGGTCGACCCGGTTCGACGATCCGCCGAGTTCGGTCGATCAACGCCTGAAGATGTCGCGCTGGCTGGACGAGTTCGCCACGCGCGGGGGCGAAGTGCGCGTTCGCCGGGCAGGCCTCGACGACCTGGAGGAGTACGCCGCCGAGCACGACCTGGTGCTGGTCGCGGCCGGCCGGGGAGACCAGTTCTCGACGTTGTTCGAGCGCGATGCGGAGAACTCGCCCTACGCCGAGCCGCAGCGCTCCCTCGCGCTGATCTACGTGTCCACCGCCCGCGATGCCGAACTTCCAGCCCAGGTGACGTTCAACATCCAGCCGGGGGTGGGCGAGTTCTACTGGATGCCGACGCTGTCCGTCCACGGTCCCGTCCACGGCCTGTGCCTGTCCGGAATCCCCGGCGGGCCACTGGACCGCTGGCAGGGCGTCGAGGACGTCGACGAGCAGTGGGAGACCTTCGAGGGGCTCATCCGCGAGCACTTCGCCTGGGACGCGGAAGCCTTCGTCGGCGCTGTTCCGGCGGGTCCCGGGGATTCCCTGATCGGGCGGGTGACCCCCGTGGTGCGCAATGCCGTGGGCACCCTGCCCTCCGGCCGCCACGTCCTGGCGATGGGTGACACGGCGATCACCAACGACCCCATCGGCGGCCAGGGCGCGAACAACGCCGTGCACTGCGCCGTGTCCTACCTCGACTCGATCGTCGGTCACGGCGGCGGGCGGTTCGACCAGGAGTTCATGAAGCGCTGCTACGCCCGGTACTGGGACCACGCGAGGCACGCCACCCGGTTGTGCAACGACCTCCTCGCTCCTCCGCCGGATCACGTGCTGGAGACCCTGACAGCGGCGCAGTTCCACCCCCGGGTGGCCAAGAGGTTCGCGTCGATGTTCGACAACCCCGCCGACTACGGCCGGTGGTTGGCGGAACCGGACACGGCTCACCGGTACCTGAGGACGTTGTGAGCAGTGCCTTGTCCAGCGAATCGCGTCGAACTCCGAAGGGATAGCCTCATGGTCGCCTTGCGTTCCGCGCTGGCCGGTCTGCCGCCTTACGTACCGGCCGAACAGGTTCTCGGTGCCGCGCCGTTGGCGGGCAACGAGAACCCGTACGGGCTGCTGCCCGCGGTCGCCGCGCTGCTGCGCACCCAGCGGGCCGACCTCTCCCGCTACCCCGACATGGCGGCGACGAGGCTCGTCGCCGCCATCGCGGCGCACCACGGCGTCGACACCGACCGGGTGGCGGTGGGTGCCGGCCTGTCGGAGGTCTGCGGTCAGCTGCTGCACGCGGTGGTCGAACCGGGCACCGAGGTCGTCTTCGGCTGGCGGTCCTTCGAGGCCTACCCGGTGCTCACGGCCGTCGCGGGCGGATCGGCCGTCCGGGTCCCGCTGCGCGACGACGCGCTGGACCTGGACGCGATGGCGGCCGCGGTCACCGACCGCACCAGGTTGATCTTCGTCTGCAACCCCAACAACCCGACGGCGACCGCGGTCACCGAGGAGGAACTCCTGCGGTTCGCCGCGGCGGTGCCCGAGCACGTCGTGATCGCCGTCGACGAGGCGTATCGCGAGTACCTCGGCCACGAAGGGGTCGCCGACGCCACCGTGGTGCTGCGGGACCGCCCGAACGTCGTGACGCTGCGGACCTTCTCGAAGGCGTACGCGCTGGCAGGCCTGCGCGTCGGTTACTGCCTGGGAGCGCGCGAGGTCATCGCGCAGGTCCGCAAGGCCCAGGTGCCGTTCAGTCTCGGCACGCTCGCGCAGGAGGCCGCCATCGCCGCGCTCGGCGAGACGGGCGAGATGGCCCGGCGGGTGCGGCTCACGATCGCGGAGCGGGAACGGGTCGCGGCGCGGCTTCGGACCCTCGGTTTCGCGGTGCCGCGGTCGCGGGCCAACTTCCTGTGGCTCCCGCTCGGCGGGGCCGGCGCGGCTTTCGCGCGGCACTGCCTGGCCGGTGCCGTGGTGACGCGCGCGTTCCCGGACGAGGGGGTGCGCGTGACGATCGGCCTGCCGGAGCAGAACGACGCGTTCCTCCGGCTCACCGAGAAGTGGCTCGTCAATTCCTGACCGACCGAACCGGAACGGAGGCCTCGATGCCCGCCACCCCAGGTGCGCGACCCGCCGTCGACTCGCGGGCCGGCACGCTGAACGGCGCCGTGTACGGGTCCGCGACGCAGGACTACCGCGAACTGATGAGCACGTTCCCGACCGGGGTCGCCGTGGTCACCGGGCTCGACGCGGACGGCGCGCCGCAGGGGATGACCTGCTCGTCGATCGCCAGCGCGACCCTGCTGCCGCCCACCCTGCTGGTCTGCCTGAGGACCGGCAGCCGAACCCTCGGCGCGGTCACCGCCAACGGCGCCTTCGCCGTGAACCTCCTGCACGACGGCGGGCAAGAGGTCGCGGAACTCTTCGCCCGCTCCGAGGCGAACCGCTTCTCCCTGGTGCGCTGGCGGATGTCCGAGGCCGGTCTGCCGTGGCTGGCCGAAGACGCGTTCGCCGTCGCGGAATGCCGGGTGAGCCACCTGCACGCGGTCGGCGACCACACCGTCGTGCTCGGGGAGGTCACCCGGATCGCGCAGGTTCCCGGCACCCCCCTGCTGTACGGCCTGCGCCGGTTCGCCGCGTGGCCGAACCCCGCCACCCGGTGGGGTTCGGCCACGCCCGAACTCGACGTCCGGGCGAGCGGGCACCGATGACCGACCACCGCGGCACACCCGAGGAACAGGAGATGCTCATGGATCGGACGATGAGTGCCGGACGGGCCGTGACGGCGGTCGACCGAGCGCGGTTGCGGCGGGTCGCGTTCGCCAGCGCGGTGGGCACGACCATCGAGTGGTACGACTTCTTCATCTTCGCGACAGCGGTGTCGCTGGTCTTCAACACCCAGTTCTTCTCCAGCCTCTCCCCGGCGTCCGGCACGCTGGCCGGGTTCGCGGCGATCGGTGTCGGCATCGCCGCCCGGCCGCTCGGGGGCATCGTCTGGGGCCACTTCGGTGACGTGGCGGGCCGCAAGACCATGCTCGTGGCCTCGCTGCTGGTGATGGGGCTGGCGACCGTCGCGGTCGGCCTGCTGCCCACGTACTCGCAGGTCGGCCTGTTGGCACCGGTCCTGCTCGTGGTCGTGCGGTTCGCGCAGGGCATCTCGGCGGGCGGCGAGTGGGCGGGCGCGGCGCTGATGGCGGTGGAGCACGCCCCGGCCGGGCAGCGGGGCAGGTTCGGCGCCTACTCCCAGATCGGGGTGCCCGCCGGGCTGATCCTCGCCCAGTTCGCGTTCTTCGTGGTGCGCGGCTCGCTGTCACCCGAGCAGTTCGCGGCCTGGGGGTGGCGACTGCCGTTCCTCGCGAGCGTCGTGCTGGTCGGGGTCGGTCTGGTGGTGCGGCTGAAGGTGGCGGAAAGCCCGGTGTTCACCGCCCTGCGCGAGCGCCGGGCGCGCAGCGGGCGGCCGCTCGTCGACGTCTTCCGGGAGCGCCCGCGCGAACTGCTGCTGGCCGCGGCCAGCTTCATCGCCAACAACGCGATCGGGTACGTGTTCCTCGCCTACCTGCTGTCCTACGGCACCGGCGTGCTCCACCTCAGCCCCGACCTGATGCTGGTCGTGGTCATGATCGGCAGCGCCGGGTGCCTGGCCGCGATCGTGCTCGCGGCGCGGTGGTCGGACCGGATCGGTCGCCGCCCGGTCTACCTCGCGGGCTCGGTGCTGTTCGTGGTGTGGTCGTTCCCCTTCTTCCTGCTGATCGACACCGCCAACGCCGTCCTGATGGTGGCGTCGGTACTGGTGCTCACCACGGGGCTCGGGCTGACCTACGGCCCGCAGTCGGCCTGGTTCGCCGAGTTGTTCCCGGCGCGCTTCCGCTACAGCGGGGCGTCGTTCGCCTACGCGGTCGGTGCCGTGCTGGGCGGCGGCTTCGCCCCGCTGATCGCGGGCACCCTGCGAGCCGCCACCGGCACGTCGCTGGCGATCTCGGCGTACATGACCGCGGTCGCCCTGATCAGCCTCGGTGCCGTGCTCGCGATGCGCGAGGGACGGGGCAATCCGCTCGACTGATCGGACTCCGGGCATACCGGTCTCGATCACGACCGACCGGAGGAGTGCGTCCGTCCTGGTAGGACACTCCTGCGACGACGACCTCGCCGGTCCGGCGAATCGCGATGAACAGGACGGCCTTCACACCCCCCGATGCGGTGGGATGATGGTGCCGTGGGGGACGTCAGGTTCGAGGTGCTCGGTGAGGTCAGGGCGTGGGTCGGCGACGAGGTCGTCGACCTCGGTGCCGCTCGGCAACGGGCCGTGCTCGCGGCGCTGGTGGTGGACGCCGGGCAGACCGTGATGCTGGACCAGCTGGTGGAGCGCGTCTGGGGTGAGCACGCGCCCGCCGCGGTGTCGTCCACGGTGCGCAGCTACCTCTCCCGGTTGCGGACGTTGTTCGGTGACGCCGCCGGGTTCGGCATCGTTCGGCAGACCGGTGGCTACCTGGCCAGGATCGATCCATCCACTGTGGACCTGAACAGGTTCGCCGGCCTGCTCGCCGCCGCCCGGCAGAGCACGGACGAGGCCCGTGCGGAGGAGAACTACCGGCGAGCGCTGGGTTTGTGGCGGGATGAGGCATTTGCCGGATTGGACTCCCAGTGGTTCGCGGCGCGGCGGCACGCGCTGGGAGTCGCGCGGCACACGGCGATCCTGGACCACCTCGACCTGCGGCTGAGGCGGGGTGGACACGCGGAGGCCTTGCCCGAGCTGGTCGAACTCGCGGCAGGCAACCCGTTCGACGAGCGGCTGGCCGCGCAACTGATGCTGGCGCTGTACCGCTCGGGTCGGCAGGCCGAGGCCCTGGCGCACTTCGAGCGGGTGCGCTCGGTGCTGACCGACGAGTTGGGCGCGGATCCGGGGCCCGAGCTGCGCGGGCT
>DATMCA010000808.1:0-2846 GCA_035559015.1 Umezawaea sp.
CGGTTCGGCAGCCCGGTCAGCGGGTCCTGCATGGCCTGCTGGGCGATGGCGCCGTGGGCCCGCGTCAGCCGTTCGTGGTCGCGGCGGGTGATGAGGGTCGACGTGCGCGCCTCCTGCATCTGCCACAGCTCGACCTCCAGGGCCGTCGCGTAGCTCTGCAACGCGGACACGGTGCCCTCGCTCGCGGTGTCCGACAGGCGGGCGTACTCGCGGACCAGGCACAGCATCAGCGTCGGCTCGGACGTGTCGTGCTCCAGGCGCTTGCGCGCGTCGGTGAGCACCTTGAGGCCCTCGTCGACCCGCTGCTCGGTCTCCAGGCAGCGGGCGAGCGCGATGGCCACGATGATCAGCTCGCGGGCGTACATGGACAGCTCCAGGAGCGTCCACAGCCGTTCGAGGTGGTCGCACGACGGGTCGGCCAGCGCGTGCGCGGCGCCGATCACCGGCACCTGGTCGGCGGCCGAGCGGTCGCGGCGGCCGGGGTGCAGCGACTCGCGGAACGGGCCCTCCACGGCCTTGGCGATGGCCGAGGCCATGGCGAAGTGGGCCATGGCCTCGTCGAAGTTGTCGACCCGCTCGATCCGCAGCCCCCAGCCGATCTTGAGCCGGGTGCGGTTGAGCAGGTGCACGTAGATCTGGTGCGGGCCCGCGCTCTCCCTTATGGCCTCGTTCGCCCTGGCCAGGACCTCGTCGGCCAGCGCGAACACGCCGAGCTGGGTGAGCACGAGGCCCGTGCTCTGCAACGCGGACGCGAGCAGCCGGTTCCAGGTGCGCTTGTCCAGCACCGGGTCCGGGGTGAGGCCCTCTTCGAGCATCGCGAGCCCGCGGGCGACCTCGGTGAGCGCCTTGTCCTCGACGTTGCCGAGCAGGAACCGGCGGCCGCGCAGCGCGTGCGCCTCGGCCTCCAGCACGACCAGGCCGTGCCGCTGGGTGTGCGCGAGCATCTCGTCGAGCAGGGGGTCGGACAGGTCGACCAGGCCGGGGGTCACGAGTCGGACGACGGCGGCGGCCCTGAGGAGCTGCGCGACGATCCGCGGTTCGCCTCGACCCTGGGCCTCTTCGAGGATCTCGTCGACCTCGCTGGCGGCGTCGAGCTGGTCCGCCAGGTGGCTGCTCTGGGCGATCGCCATGAGTTCTTGCGCGCGGCCGACCAGCCAGGCGTCGGACATCTCGTGCAGCGCCGGCGACACGTTGTCCTGCTCATCGACCGCTTCGTCGTGCAGCGACCCACACCCCCATGCAACAACCGCAGGGTTTCGGACCGGAGGCCCCGGTCCGACTGTTCCGCTCCGCCACCAGGATTCGAACCTGGACCATCTGAACCAAAATCAGAGGTGCTGCCTTTACACCATGGCGGATCGGGCGAGGCAAGCCTCGCCCGCGCGAACACATGTTGTCATGCCTGCGCCGTGCTTGGTCGCACGACCACTCAACTGGCCGCTACCGTTGCGTGATTCGATCATGACGTACCGTGTTGTGCCAGGTCAAGAGGCGCCGATCACGGCGGTCAGGAAGTCGTCCAGATTCCGCCGGTAAGCGGCCGCGTCGGTGTTCCACGCCGCCGTGTGGTCCGCGCCCGGCACCTCGACGTACTGCAACGGCCACTGGAGGCGCGAGGCCGCCGCCGCGAGGTCCCGCGAGCCCTGCACCGGCACGGTCCCGTCCGCGTTGCCGTGGAAGACCAGCGTCCTCGGTTTCGTCGCCGGCGGGTGCTCGACCAGGTCGAACTTCTCGAAGCCGATGTCCGCCCGCCAGTCGGAGACGAGCTCGGCGACCGGCACGATCGCGACCGGCACGTCCCGGTTGGAGGCCTGGAGCTCCAGGGTCTTGGTCCAGCTCGTGACCGGCGCGTCCAGCACGACCCCGGTCACCGAGGCCGCGGTCGGCGACTGGGCGAGCAGCTGGCCGACGATCGCGCCGCCCATCGACCAGCCGTAGAGCAGCACGTTGGCGGCGCCCCGGGCCTTCGCGTACTCCACGGCGGCCTCGACGTCGTGCCACTCCGTGCCGCCGAGGTGGTAGAGCCCGTCCGGGGACGCGGGGGCGCCCTCGTCGGTGTCGTTGCGGTAGGTCACCACGAGCGTCGGCAGACCCCGTTCGTGGAGCTGGGGCAGCACCCGCAACGCCTCGGCACGGGAGCCCGCGCGGCCGTGCACGGCGACGACCCACGTGGACGACGTGCCGGGCACGAACCACGCCGGGGCGTCGCCCAGCTCGGTCTTGATCTTCACGTCGGTGAAGTCGAGCCCGACGGCGGCCTTCGGGTCGGTGGCCCAGATGTTGGTCGCCATCCGCACCTTCGTGCCCGCGGGCGGGGCCGTGCCGTCGAGGAGCGGGCGGCGGACCTTGCCGTCCGGGCGGCCTTCGACCGGCCCGACGCGGGCGGCGCCGCCGTCCCACAGCAGCCCCCACGTGCCGGGCAGGACGGTGTCCTCGGACTGCTCCAGGAGCACGGCGGGCTTCGCGGCGTCGCCCGTCCCGCCCGCGGACGTGTCCGGGTAGCCGGGGCGCGAGTTCGCGGGCTCCAGCAGCTGCCCGCTGTAGTACCACCCGCCGCCCAGGACGGTCCCGACGAGCAGCAGCAGGACGACGACCACGCCGAGCGCGGTGAGGACAACGATCCGTCGGCGGCGGCGCGGCCGAGCGCTGGGTGACTCCACCCGCACATGATGACTGCGCCGATCGTGTTGTGCCCGTGGGTAAAGCCCCCGATTTCGGAGAAGTCGCCACGAGTTGAGCGGGACCTCTGGTCAACAAGGCTCACCTAACTTACGCTACCGTAAGTTACGGAAGCGTAGGTTCGTCCCGTCCCCCACACCCCGAGGTATGACGCATGACCAGCACCA
>DATMCA010000809.1:0-6295 GCA_035559015.1 Umezawaea sp.
ACGTAGCGGTCCACGTCCGTCGTCATCGCGTTCTCCCCCATCAGTTGCTCAGGCTCTCGGTCGCCAGCCGCAGCAGGCTCTCCGCGTCCATGGCGTCGATCGACGCCGCACCACCGGCGGGCTCACCGGCTTCCGCCTCCGGCTCGGCCAGCCGCAGCACCAGGTCCAGCAGGCCCGCTTCGCGGAACCGGCCGATCGGGATCGACGCCAGCGCCCGGCGCAGCTCCACCTCCGCCTCGTCCACGGCCGCGACCTCGCCGGGAGCCAGTTCGGCCCGCAGGAAGGCCGCGACGGCGGCGGGTGTCGGGTGGTCGAACACCAGCGCGGCGGGCAGCGACAGCCCCGTCAACGCCTTCAGCCGGTTGCGCAGGTCGACCGCCGTCAACGAGTCGAAGCCCAGTTCCTTGAACGCCCGCCCCGGATCCACACCGTCCACACCGGAATGGCCCAGCACCGTCGCGACCTCGCCGCGCACCAGGTCGAGCAGCGCCCGGTCGCGCTCGGCGTCCGGCAGGCCCCTGAGCCGGTCGAGCAGGTCGGCGGGATCACCACCGGCCGACGCGACCCGGCGGGCCGGCACGCCGACGAGTCCCCGCAGCAGCGCCGGGGCGCGTTCTCCCTGCGCCCGCAACGCCCTCGTGTCCAGGCCCGCGGGCACCATCACCGCGCGGTCGTGGGCCAGCGCGGCGTCGAACAGCGCCATCCCGTCCTCGTCGGTCAGCGGCCGCACACCCGCGCGGGCCATCCGGCTGAAGTCCGCCTCGTCCAGTTCGCTGCCCATGCCGCTCGCCGTGGCCCACAGGCCCCAGGTGAGCGAGGTCGCGGGCAGTCCCCGCGCACGGCGGTGCCGGGCCAGCGCGTCGAGGAAGGCGTTGGCCGCCGCGTAGTTGCCCTGCCCGGCGCCGCCGAGCAGCCCGGCGACCGAGGAGTACAGGACGAACGCGGACAGGTCGAGGTGCGCGGTCAGCTCGTGCAGGTGCCAGGCCGCGTCCGCCTTCGGCCGCAGCACCCGGTCGATCCGCTCCGGCGTCAGCGAGGCGATCACGCCGTCGTCGAGCGCACCCGCGGCGTGCACGACGGCGGTCAGCGGGTGTTCCGCGGGCACCTGGGCCAGCAGCTCGGCGACCGCGTCCCGGTCGCCGACGTCGCACGCGGCGATGGTCACCCGCGCGCCGAGCCCGGACAGCTCCGCGCGCAGGTCGGCGGCGCCCGGCGCGTCCGGCCCGCTCCGACTGACCAGCAGCAGGTTCCGGACGTCGTGCGCCACCACCAGGTGCCGGGCCAGCAGCGCGCCCAGTCCGCCGGTGCCACCGGTGATCAGCACGGTGCCCCGCGCAGTCCAGGCGGCCCGCTCGGGCTCGGACGAGTCGGCCCGCGACAGCCTCGGCGCGAACACCTGGCCGCGGCGGATCACCACCTGCGGCTCGTCACCCGACGCCGCCGCGGGCACGGCCCGGCGGGACCGCTCGTCGTCGTCCACGTCGACCTGCACGATCCGGCCGGGGCTCTCCGCCTGCGCGGACCGCAGCAGACCGCGGGCCGCCGCCAGCGCCAGGTCCTCCGTGCCGTCGTCGAGCGCGACGGCGTTCCTGGTCAGCACGACCAGCCTGGTGTCGTCCGCGGGCCCGGTCCGGGCGAGGTCCAGGGCACGGGCGGTGGCCTCGCGGACACCGGTGAGCACGTCGCCGCCCACCGGTTCCAGCTCGACCACCTCGACGGCCGCCGTCGCCCCGGTCAGCGGCACGGACGCCCACCCGAGGTGGAACAGCGAGTCGTGGTGCGCGCCGGAGGCTCCGCGCAACCAGTCCGCCGTCGCCTGCCGCAGGGACACCGAGTCGACGACGGCGACCGGCGCGCCCGCGCCGTCCGCGATCAGCACCGACGCCGTGCTCACGTCCGAGAGCGACAGCCGCACGCGCAGCGTGGACGCGGCCCTGGCGAGCACGCTCACACCGGTCCAGGAGAACGGCACGCCGCCGTCCGGCAGCAGCGGTTGCAGGGCCGTGGCCAGCGAAGCGGGGTGCAGCACGAACCCGTCCGCGTCCACCGGGGCCTCCACCTCGGCGAACACCTCGGCGTCCCGCCGCCACAGGCGCTTCAGCCCGCGGAACGCCGGTCCGTGCGCGAACCCCCTGGCGGACAGCTGGTCGTACCAGTCGGCGAGGTCGGTCTCGGCCGCTCCCGCGGGCGGCCACGCCGTCAGGTCGTCCCGCACGGCCGCGGTCTCCGCCACCAGCACGCCGGTCGCCTTGCGCACCCACTCGCGGTCGTCCTCCCGCGCGTGCACCGCGATCCGCCGCCGACCGGACTCGTCGGCCGCGTCCACGGTCACCTGCAACCGCAGCGACCCGCGTTCGGGCAGCACGACCGGCGCGTCCGACACGAGTTCCTCGATCCGCCCGCAGCCGAGCCGGTCGCCCGCCGCCACGGCCATCTCGACCAGCGCCGAGTCCGACAGCACCACGGACCCGAGCACCACGTGGTCCGCCAGCCACGGCGCCGACCGCGTGGAGATCCGACCGGTCAGCACCAGGCCGTCGCCGTCGACCAGTTCCACCACCGCGCCCAGCAGCGGGTGGTCCGCGCCGGTGAGACCGGCGGACGACACGTCACCGGTGTCGGCGGAGTCGGGCAGCCAGTAGGTCTCGCGCTGGAACGGGTAGGTGGGCACGTCGACCGGCCTGCCCCCGACGAACAGGACCCGCCAGTCGACGGCCACCCCCCGCACGAAGACGCGGGCCGCCGAGGCGAGGAACTGCGCCAGGCCGCCGTTGCCGCGCTTGAGGGTGCCGACGACGACCGGGTCGTCCGCGGTGTCCTGCACCGACTCCTCGATGCCGAGCCCCAGCACGGGGTGCGGGCTCACCTCGACGAACACCCGGTGCCCGTCCTCGGCCAACGCCCGGACGGCGGACAGGAACCGCACCGGCTCGCGCATGTTGCGGTACCAGTAGGCGGGGTCGAGCGCGGACCCGTCGAGCGTGCCGCCGGTGACCGTGGAGCAGAAGGGCACCTCGGCCTCGCGCGGCGCGATGCCGGAGATCACGTCGAGCAGTTCGTCCCGCAGCGCCTCGACCTGGGTGGAGTGCCCGGCCGCGTCGACACCGGGGATGCGCTTGGCCTGCACGCCTTCGGCGTCCAGCGACGAGAGCAGTTCGTCCACCGCGACCGGGTCGCCGGACACGACCGTGACACCGGGTCCGGTGAGCGCGGCGACCGAGAGCAGGTCGCCCCAGCGCTCCAGCCGCCGCGCCACGTCGGCGGCGGGCAGCGGGACCGACGTCATCGCACCCTTGCCGGACAACCGGAGGATCAGCTTGCTGCGCAGGGCGACGATCCGGGTCGCGTCCTCCAGCGAGAGCGCGCCCGCCACGTGCGCGGCGGCGATCTCACCCTGCGAGTGCCCGACCACGGCGGCGGGGTGCACGCCGAAGGACCGCCACAGCGCGGCCAGCGACACGTTGACGGCGAACAGCACCGGCTGGAGCACGTCGACCCGCTCCAGCGGTGGCGCGCCGGGCACCTCGCGGAGAACGTCGAGCAGCGACCAGTCCACGAAGGGGTCCAGCGCGGCGGCGCACTCGGCCAGCGCGGCGGCGAAGACCGGGGCGCTGTCGAGCAGGTCCACGGCCATGCCCGCCCACTGGGAACCCTGGCCGGGGAAGACGAAGACCACCCGGTCGTCACCCTGCGAGGCCACACCGGTGACCGTCTCGTCACCGACCCGGACGGCCCGGTGCCCGAACAGCGACCGGGTCGTCAGCAGCGACCACGCCTCGTCCACATCGGACAGACCGTCGACCCGGTCGAGCTGGGACCGCAGCGCTTCCGCGGTGCGCGCCGAGGTCACCCAAGGCACGAGGGGCGACGCGGCGGAGGGCGCGGCCTCCGGCTCGTCCTCGACCTCGACGATCACGTGGGCGTTGGTGCCGCTGAAGCCGAACGACGAGACGCCCGCGCGGCGCCTGCCGTCGGTGTCCGGCCACTCCCTCGGCTCGGTGAGCAGTTCCACCGCGCCGGACGTCCAGTCGACGGCCGAGGTGGGCTCGTCCACGTGCAGCGTCCTCGGCATGGTGCCGTGCCGCATGGCCATGACCACCTTGATGATCCCGGCGACCCCGGACGCGTGCTGCGAGTGGCCGATGTTGGACTTCAGCGACCCCAGCCACAGCGGCCGCTCGCGGTCCTGGCCGTAGGTCGCCAGCAGCGCCTCGGCCTCGATCGGGTCACCCAGCCGCGTGCCGGTGCCGTGCGCCTCCACCACGTCGACGTCCGAAGTGGACAGACCGGCGTTGGCCAGCGCCTGGCGGATGACCCGCTGCTGCGACGGGCCGTTGGGCGCGGTGAGGCCGTTGGAGGCGCCGTCCTGGTTCACCGCCGTGCCGCGCACGACGGCGAGCACCCGGTGACCGGCGCGACGGGCGTCCGACAGCCGTTCGACGGCGAGCATCCCGATGCCCTCCGCGAAGTCGGTGCCGTCGGCGGCCGAGGCGAACGCCTTGCAGCGGCCGTCCGGCGCGAGTCCGCGCTGCCGGGAGAACTCCACGAACGCGCCGGGCGTGGACATCACCGTGACGCCACCGGCCAGTGCCAGGTCGCACTCGCCGGAGCGGAGCGCCTGGATCGCCAGGTGCAGCGCCACCAGCGACGACGAGCACGCGGTGTCGACCGTGAGCGCCGGGCCCTCGAAGCCGAACTGGTAGGCGACGCGGCCGGACATGATGCTCGGCGCGCCACCGGTGAGCAGGCGGCCCTCGACGGCGTCCGGGGCGTCCTGGAGCCTCGGTCCGTAGGACTGCCAGGACGCTCCGACGAACACGCCGGTCCGGCTGCCGCGCAGGGGGGCCGGGTCGATGCCCGCCCGTTCCAGGGTCTCCCAGGAGGTTTCCAGCAGCAGCCGTTGCTGCGGGTCCATGCCGAGCGCTTCGCGCGGCGAGATGCCGAAGAACCCGGCGTCGAAGTCGCCCGCGTCGTGCAGGAACCCGCCGACGCGTGTGTAGGTCTTGCCGGACGCCTCGGGGTCCGGGTCGTACAGCCCGTCGGTGTCCCAGCCGCGACCGGTGGGGAACGGCGTGATCGCGTCGACCTCGTCGGCGACGAGCCGCCACAGCTCCTCCGGCGACGTGACACCGCCGGGGTACCGGCAGGCCATGCCGACGATGGCGATCGGGTCGTCGTCCACGACCGTGCGGGCCGTCGTGGCCGTCGAACCGCCGACTCCGCTCAACGCCGCCTTGACGTGGTCGACCACGGCCCGCACGGTGGGCGCGTCGAACGCCAGCGTGGCGGGCAGCCGCAGCCCGGTGGCCGTGACCAGCCTGCCGCGCAGCTCCACGGCGGTGATCGAGGTGAGGCCGAGTTCCGCGAACGCCCGCACCGGGTCCACGTCGCCCGCGGTCGCGTAGCCGAGCACCGTGGCGGCCTCGGCGCGCACCAGGTCGACCAGCACCCGGTCCTGCTCGGCGTCCGACAGCCCGGCCAACCGTTCGTGCAGCGGCGACCGGGGAACCTCGCGCGGGGCCGGGACCTCGGCGGCCGTGACCCGGCCCTCGGGCGTGCCCTCCGGGGCGTCGAGCCAGTAGTGGGCGTGCTGGAAGGCGTACGTCGGCAGGTCCACCGGCCATCCGCCCACGAAGAACGCCCGCCAGTCGACGTCGGTGCCACGGGTGAACACCCGGCCGAGCGCGGTCACCGCCGCGGTCACCTCGGGCTGGTCCGCGCGCAGGGTCGGCACGGCCGTCGCGTCGGGCGCGCACTCGGCGACCATCTGGGTGAGGACCGCGTTCGGGCCGACCTCCAGGAACGTCGTGACACCGGCGGATTCGAGCGCCCGCACGGTGTCCAGGAACCGGACGGGCTCCCGGACGTGGCTCACCCAGTGCTCCGGGTTCGTGACGTCGCCGTGCATCGCGATCCGCGGGGCGTGGAACTCCAGCCCCGTCACCACGGTCCGGAACTCGTCGAGCATCGGGTCCATCAGCGGCGAGTGGAACGCGTGCGACACCGCGAGGCGCTTGGTCCGCTCGAACCGCGCCGCGACGGCCAGCACCGCGTCCTCGTCACCGGAGATCACCACCGAGCGGGGCCCGTTGACCGCCGCGATCGCGACCGATTCCGTCAGGTGCGGCAGCACCTCGTCCTCCGAGGCCGCCAACGACACCATCGCGCCACCACGGGGCAACCCCTGCATCAACGATGCCCGCGCCGACACCAACGCGCAGGCATCGGCCAGCGACAACACACCAGCTACGTGAGCAGAAGCGATCTCACCGATCGAATGCCCGGCCACGAACTC
>DATMCA010000810.1:0-13424 GCA_035559015.1 Umezawaea sp.
CCACTCGACCTTGCGCCCGAGCAGCCCGCCGGCGGCGTTGAGCCGGGCGACGTACTCCTCGCCGGCGATCTTGTGGATCATGCCGGTGGCGGCGAACGCCCCGGTCAGCGAGAGCGTGGAACCGACCACGATCGGGTCCTGCTCGCCCGACGCCGAACCGGGTCCGCGGTTGCACCCCGCGACGACGAGCACCAGGCTGGTGGCGGACGCGAGGGCGGTCAGTGTGCGCTTGCGCATGGGTTTCCTCTCTGCTTCGCGTGCGCTAGCGCACGTCGCCGGTGTCGTGCACGACCGCGCCGCCGACCACGGTCAGCACGGAGCGGATCTTCTTCAGCTTCTCGGCGGGCACGGTGAAGTAGTCGTCGCTGAGCACCACGACGTCGCCGAGGCGGCCCACCTCCAGCGAGCCGAGCAGGTCCTCGTCCTCACCGCCGAGGAACCACTGGTTGGCGCGGGTGTAGAGCGCGAGCAGCTCCCGCCGGTCGATCTGCTGGCCCGCGTTGATCTGCTGGCCGCGCGCGTTGAGGCCGGTGGTGGCGTAGTAGGCGTGGATCCAGGGGTTCATCGGCGCGATCTGCATCCCGTCCGAGCTCATGCCCGCCGGGATGCCGTTGTCGACGATCAGGCGGAACGGCGGGCCCGCCGCGGGCCCCGTGCCCGCCAGGTACTGCCAGCCGGTCAGGTTGACACCGCCGCCGAGCGCCTTGAGCCGGTTCAGGTACTCCTGGGTGATCCGGGGGACGTGGGCCACGACCCAGCGCAGGTCCTTGATGCTGGTCTCCGCGTTCACCGCCTCGAAGGCCTGGATCTGGGTCTGGAAGTCGGTTCCGCTCAGCGAGTGCACCTCGACCCGCCAGCCGGCCTTGGCGGTCTGCCGGGCCGCCTCCAGGAACACCGGGCCACCGGAGTAGTTGGCCGCGATGAACTCGCCGATGGCGCCGGTGCGCACCATGTCGTTGCCGAACATCGGGAACGCGTTGAGCAGCCGCTGCCGCAGGGTCGCCAGGTTCGTGTCGGTGTCCTGGTGCAGGAAGTTGATCCGCAGCCGGATCGTGCCGCGCCCCTCGTCGTAGACGGCGAGGAACGGCTGGTGCATCCGGTAGTTGTCCTCGGCCGCGGCGCCGTCCGACGGCGTGCCGGTCGCCTGGAACGCCCCCTGGTCCAGGTGCGTGGTGACCCCGAGGCTCGTGGCGTACGCCATCGCGTCGAGCACCCCGCGCCTGCGGTCCTCGGGGGTGAGCGTCCTGCGCAGCGCGAGGGTCGCCTTGCCGGTCTCGGTGCCCGCCGCGATCGAACCGTCCGCGCCCACGGTGACCGGGAGTTCGGCCGCCTCGAAGAACTTCTTGCCGAGGCTGTTGGTCGCGCTGGCGCCGGAGAAGCCGATGGTGACGTAGGCCGGGTGGTCGGGCAGGGCCTTGTCCAGTTCCGCCAGGGTGGGCAGCCGGACTTCCTTGAACTGGTTGAAGTGGAACCCGCCGATGGTGGTGACGAACTTGCCGCGGGGCACGCCCTTCGCCCGCTGCCGGTAGGTCTCCTGCACGTCGGCGATGGAGTACGCGTTCTCCAACGGTGTGTGGTAGCCGGGTCTGTTGCCCATCAGCACGACGTGGTTGTGGCAGTCGATCAAGCCGGGCACCGCGACCCGTCCGCGCAGGTTGATCATCCGCGGGGTGCCCTCGAAGCCGCGCCGGGCGGCCTTCTCGTCGTTGCCGACGTAGACGATCTTCCCGTCCTGCACGGCCAGCACGCTCGCGACCCGGTTGCGCGCGTCCATCGTGTGGATGCGGCCGTTGTAGAGCACGAGGTCGGCCCGGAGGGTGCCCTCCTTGTAGTCCTGGTGCGCCGAGGCGGGCGTGCCCCCGGTCACCGCCGCGATGGCCGCCGTGGCTCCGGCGACGGCTCCGCCGCGCAGCACGTTGCGGCGGGACAGGCCGTGGCGGTCGTCGTTGGTGCTGGTGGTGCTGTCGTCCATGGTTCGACTACCTCTTCTGGTGGCGGCGGTAGGGGCGGTCCCCGGTTTCCGGTCCGCTGCGCCGAGGGGGCGCACGGGCACTTCCGGGCACGCGGAACTGGCCGTGCCTCGGCGTTTCGCCGTGGCACCGGTGGGTGGAGACGGGGGCGCCCTGTCCGCCGGGCCGTGGGGCAGGCAGGTCGTTGTGGGAGTCGGCGTGTTCGGTGGGACGCGGGCACGTGTGGCGCCGGATGCCACCGGTCGTGTCCGCCGCGGTTCCGTTCTTTCCGGACAGTCGTCCGCCAGTCGGACGTCAGTGGAGTCACAATGTGCCGCGCGCCGAGTGGTGTCAAGGCTTACGCGTCGGTTACCCGCAAGGTTGCCAATCCGTAACGGACTTATGTCCGCCTGGCGGACGATCCGGCGGTGTGCAGGTGGAACGGCCTGCTGGGACGGCGAGGCCGGAGCGATCGGGGAGAAGCCGACCGATGACGTCCCCCGGGAACGGCGCCTCGTGGCGCGGATCCTCGGAGGTGGACCGGTGGCGCTCGGCGTGCTCTACGACCTGTTCGGTCCGGTGGTCCACGAGGTGGCCCCGCTGCCGGTGGCCGACGAGGGGGCCGTGCGGGCCGTCACCCGGTCATCGCGCGACGCGCGGGGGCGGGGGCGGGGAGGAACGCGAAAAGGCTCGTGGTCCGCGCCTCCCGCGGACCACGAGCCTGCTCCGGTGACCGACCGCGCTAGCCGACGAGCTTGACGTCCTGCGGGGTCAGTCGCTTCTCGCTGTAGGACTTCACCTCACCGGACTCCCGGTCGGTGACCTTGGCCTCCTGCAACGTCTTCACGCTGCCGTCGGCGGCGAGCTGGAACACCAGGGCGCCGGTGTAGCCCGCGTGGCTGTCCTTGCCGAACCCGAACGGCGTGAGCCCGGGTCCCTTCAGCTCACCGGACGACATGGCGTCCATGATCTTCTGCCGGGTCAGGTCCCGGCCCGCCGCCTTGAGGGCCTGGGCGAACGTGTACGCCATCACCATCCCGTACACGAGCGTGTCGGTGAACGCCTCCTGCGGGATGTACTTGGCGTGGATCTCCTTGAAGAACGAGGTCCACGGGTCGTCGGCGCCGCGCACGCTGGGCAGGTACCGGGTGCCGATGATGCCGGTCAGCAGCGCGCCGCCGGACACCTGCGTGCCGCCCTGCCTCGCGAACTGCTCCACCAGCCCGGTCAGCGTCGCCGGGTCGGCGCCGATGCTGCTCACCACGAGCTGCGGCTTGTAGCCGATCTTCAACGAGGTCAGGATCGTCAGCGCGGCGAACGCCGGGATGCACTCGCACACCAGGACCTCGGCGCCCGACGCCTGGAGCGCCGAGATCTGCGGCGTCACGTCGGTGTTGGCCGGGTCGTAGGTCTTGCGGTCCACGACCTGGTCCTTGATGAACTGGTCGAGGCCCTTCTGCGAGTCGGTGCCGATGTCGTCGTTCTGCATCAGCAGGCCGACCTTCTTGCCCGCGAAGTTGTCCTTGATGTACTGGCCCTGGACCTTGCCCTCGCGGGTGTAGTCCACCTGGTAGCCGAAGGTGTTGGGGTGCTTCTGGGGCGAGTCCCACATCAGCGCCCCGGAGGACACCAGCAGGTCCGGCACACCCTCGGTGGTGAGGTAGTCGAGCACCTTCGAGTGCGTCGACGTGCCCAGCCCGCCGACCATCGCGAAGATCTTCTCCTCCAGCACCAGCTTCTTGACGACCTCGACCGTCTTGGTCGGGTTGTAGGCGTCGTCCTCGACCTTGTAGGTGATCTTGCGGCCGTTGATGCCGCCGCCGTCGTTGATGTAGTCGTAGACGGCCCTGGACCCCACGGAGATCTTGCTGTAGCCCGGCGCGGCCGGCCCCGTCAACGGCTGGTGCGTGCCGATGACGACCTCGGTGTCGGTGACGCCGGGAGCGGGCTCGCCGTTCTGGGCGCCACCGCTGTTGGCGGGTGTCTCGCCCGCGCCGCCGCACGCGGCGAGCACCAGTGCGGAGGCCAGCGCGATCGCGATGGCGGATCGACTGCTTCTCATGACGCTTCTCCTCGTTGAGAAGGGACCGGGCGTCGCACCCGGACCCACAACTTGCGCAGGCCGCCTTGGATCCCCGCCGGGAAGGCGAGGACGATCACGATGAGCACCACGCCGTACAGGGCGAGCGGGAGGTTGTCGGAGATGTCGTTGCGCAGGCTCAGCATCTCGGCGATGTCGTCGGTCCACACCTGGAAGTAGACGAGGGCGATCGCGCCCCACAGCGCGCCCCACAGGCTGCCCAGCCCACCGAGCACCAGCGCCGCCAACAGGCTCAGCGACAGCGCCACGGTGAACGAGCCGGGCGCGGCCGTGCCGAGCAGGAACGCCTGCAAGCCGCCCGCGAGTCCGCCGCACGCCGAGCTGACCAGGAACGCCAGGATCTTCGTCCGTCCCACGTGGACACCCGCCAGGGAGGCGGCGACCTCGTCGTCGCGCACCGCCCGCAGCGTCCGGCCGAGCTTGCCGCGCGCCAGGTTCGCCAGCACGACCAGCGCCAGCAGCACCGCCAGCCACACGATCCAGGCCTGCCACTGGGTCGACGGGATCGAGCGGAGCCCGGCGGGCTGGCTGTTGACCGTGAAGCTCAGCCCGTTGCTGCCCGCGAGCAGGTCCGGGAACCGCTGCGTCACGGCGGGGAGGCCGACGGCCAGCGCCAGCGTCGCACCGGCCAGGTACGGTCCGCGCAACCGGGCCGCCGCGGCGCCCGCCAGCAGTCCGGCGACCCCGCCCGCGGCCGTGGCCAGCAGCAGGTCCGCCCAGATCGGGAAGGCGGGCACCCGCTTCACCAGCAGCGCCACCGTGTACGCGCCGATGAACATGAAAGCGCCGTGCCCCAGCGACACCTGCCCGTTGAACCCGGTCAGCAGCGCCAACCCGGCCACCGCGATCAGGTAGTAGCCGACGGTCGCGATCCGCAGGTTGGTGAACGGGTCGGTCGCGAACGTGAGCAGCACCAGCAGCACCAGGCATCCCAGCGCCGCCAGCAGGTGCACGACGACCGGGGGGAGTTTGTTCAGCATCAGACCCGCCTCGCCGTAGCTCGACCGAACAGACCCGCCGGGCGCACCGCGAGCACGGCGACCAGGATCGCCAGCGCCGCCAACGGCACCAGTTCGGGGCCCAGCAACCCGGACACGTACGACAGGCCGATCCCGAGGGCCAGCCCGCCGACGATCGTTCCGAGCGGGTTGTCCAGCCCGCCCAGCACCGCCGCGGTCAACGCGAACACGAACACCTCGTCCAACGTGGTGGGGGAGATGAACGGCGGGATGGCGAGCATCCCGGCCAGCGAGCCCACGGCCGCGGCCAGGCCCCAGCCGAGCGTCAGCATCACGCCGACCCGCACGCCGAGCAGCCGTGCCACCTCGGGGTTGAACGCCGCCGCCCGCATCCGCAGGCCCAGCGACGTGAACTTGAACAGCAGCAGCACACCGGAGGCCGTCACCACGACGGCCAGCACCGCGAACAGGTCCGCCGCCGAGAACCGGCCGCGGAAGTCGAACGCGTAGGAGAACGCGTGCGGCTCGTTG
The DNA here is from genome assembly GCA_035559015.1 of Umezawaea sp. GTDB lineage: Bacteria > Actinomycetota > Actinomycetes > Mycobacteriales > Pseudonocardiaceae > Umezawaea. The sequence continues at coordinate 5,541 of DATMCA010000810.1, forward strand.
GACCAGATCATCCCGGACACCGCCTGGAGCACCAGCAGCAGGCCCAGCGTCGCGATGATCGCGCTCAGCTCGCCCGCGTCGCGCAGCGGTCGGACGAGCAGCCGTTCCACCGCGACGCCCAGCACCGTGCCCACGACGATCGCGGCGGCGAAGCCGAGCCAGTAGCTGCCGGTGCCCTTGGTGACGGAGTACGCCACGTAGCTGGAGATCAGCGCGAGCGCGGGCTGGGCGAAGTTCACCACGCGGGTCGCCCGGTAGATGATCACCAGCGACAGCCCCAGCGCGGCGTAGACCGCCCCGCTGGACAGGCCTGCCAGGGTGAGGTTGAAGAACGTCGTCATCGGCCCCCCTTCCGTTCAGAAGCCGAGGTAGGCGTGGCGGAGCTGGTCGTCGGCGAGCAGCGTGGCCGCGTTCTCCGACGCCACCACCTCACCGAGCCCCAGCACGAATCCGTAGTCCGATATGGACAGTGCGCTGCGCGCGTTCTGCTCGACCAGCAGCACGGTCAGCCCGGTGTCGGCGCGCAGGTCGCGCAGCACCGCCATGATCTTCGCGGCGACCATCGGCGCCAGCCCGAGCGACGGCTCGTCCAGCAGCAGCAGCCGAGGTCTGCCCATCAGGCCGCGGCCGATCGCCAGCATCTGCCGCTCACCGCCGGACAGCGTGCCCGCCGCCCTGCTCCGCCGGGGGACCAGGGGCGGGAACAGCTCCAGCACCTCGTCCAGCGCCTTGGCCCGGTCCGCGCGGTCCTTGCGCCATAGCGCGCCGAGCCGGAGGTTCTCCTCCACGGTCAGCTCGGGGATCACGCCCCCGCCCTCGGGCACGTGGGCCACGCCGGAGCGCGCGATCCGGTCCGTGGGCGTGGTGGTGATGTCCTCGCCGAACGCCGTGATCCGGCCCTCGCTCGCCCGCACGAGTCCGCTGATCACCCGCAGCAGCGTCGTCTTGCCCGCGCCGTTGGCCCCGAGGATGGCGGTGATGCTGCCCTCCTCCACCTTCAGGTTCACGTTCGACAGCGCCCGCACCAGCCCGTAGTGCGCGCTCAGCCCCTCGATCTCAAGCACTCGGCAGCTCCTCGGGTGCGGTGCCGAGGTACGCGTCGGCGACGGCGGGGTCGGCGCGCACCGCGTCGGGGTCGCCCGACGCGATGACCTCGCCGAAGTCGAGCACCACGACCTCGTCGCACACCCGCATGACCAGGTCCATGTGGTGCTCCACGAGCACGACGGCGGTCTTCTCGGTCAACGCCCGGATCCGGTCGGCCAGCTCGTCCATCTCCCCGGTCGACAGCCCGCTGGCGGGTTCGTCGAGCAGCAGCAGTTCCGGCTCGGCCACCAGCGCGCGGGCCAGCGCGACCCGTTTGCGCACGCCGTAGGGGAGTGCTCCGGGGTGCAGCTTGGCCACGTGGGCGACGTCGAGTTCGGTCAGCACGGCCATCGACCGGTCCCGCAGCTCGCGCTCGTCCCGCGCCGACCTGCCGGTGCCCAGCAGCGACGCCAGCGATCCGGTGCGCGCCAGCCTGCCCGCACCGGTCATCACGTTCTCCAGCACCGTGAGACCGCCGAACAGCCCGAGTCCCTGTAATGTGCGGGCGATCCCGAGACCGGCGAGCTGGTCAGGCCGATGCCTGCGCAGAGGCTCGCCCTTCCACCGCAGTTCACCGGTTTCCGGGCGGATGAAACCGCACACGACGTTGAACAGCGTGGTCTTGCCCGCGCCGTTGGGCCCGATGACGCCGACGACTGTTCGTGGTCGGATGGCCAGTGAGACCTCGTGCAGGGCCACCAGTCCGCCGAACCGGACCGTGACACCGCCTACATCCAGCAACTTCTCGTGGGAAGTGATCGACATTGGTCTCGTTTCCACGAACGGTGATGATTCGCAGCAGTCTGTGCTGATCACTCATGCGCGGCATCGGTGGAATCACCAGTCGTGGGCCCTCAAAACTAACGTTGATAGGTAAATTCGGCGCTAGCCCTTCCCCATTTCGTCACACGCGCGCAACACTGTCCGCTATGGCTCCCGAGGTCGTTTTGCGCGGACGGCACCAGGAGCGCGCGGCCGTTCGGGACCTGCTGGACACCACGCGCGCCGGTCGCGGATCCGCCCTGGTCGTGACGGGTGGGCCCGGTTCGGGCAAGACGGCGCTGCTGCGTTTGGCGCGCACAGCGGACTTCCGCGTGCTGACGGCGCACGGCGTGCCAGATGAGACGGACCTCGAACCCGCCGGCCTGCACCGGCTCCTGCACCCGCTGGCCGACCGCGTCCCCGAGGCGCTGGCGGCCGCGATCGGCCTCGCGCCCGGCGTCCCGCGCCGCACGTTCGCCCTCAACGCGGAGGTCCACCGGCTGCTGTGCGAGGTGTCCGGCCAGCGCCCGGTGCTCGTGCTCGTCGACGACGCCGGCCTGCTCGACCGCCCGTCGCTGGAGGCGTTGGCGTTCGTCGCCCGCCGCGTCACCGACCACCGCGTCGCCGTGCTGTTCGCGCTGGAACCCCACCGCGGCGACAACCCCCTCGCGGGCCTGCCCGTCCTGCCCCTGCGGCCGCTCGACGACCCCGCCGCGATGGCCCTGCTCGCCGACCACAACCCGCTGGGCGTCTCGGAGGACTTCGCCGAGGGCGTGCTCGACCTCGCGGGCGGCAACCCGCTCGCGCTGACCGAACTCGCGCGCACCGGCGAGTTGTCGCCGGACAGCGTGCTGCGCGCCCGCCTGCGGGCCCGCTTCCGGGCGCTGTCACCGGACGCGCGACGGCTCGTGCTGCTCGCCGTGGCCGACGAGGACCTGGAACTCGACACCGTCGTGCGCGCGGAACTGGAGCTGGACGCGCTGGAGGAGGCCCGCGACAGCGGCCTGCTCGTCGTGCGCGGCGAGCACGTCGGCGTGTCGACCGGTCTGACCCGGACCGTCCTGACCTCCGAGGTGCCGATCGGCGAGCACCGTCGGGCGCACGAACTGCTCGCGGGCGTCCTGGACCCGGACCAGCACCGGTCGCGCTGGCTGTGGCACCGGGCCGCGATGAGCCGTGCCGTGGGCGACGGCCACGCCGCCGAACTCGGCGCGGCGGCCGAGCGGGCCCGGCGCACCGGCGACTACGCCGGGTCCTCCCAGGCCTACCAGCGCGCCGCCGCGCTCACCCGGTCACCGGAGGCCAAGGCCGCCCACCTCATCTCCGCCGCGGCCGACCACTGGTCCGTCGGCAGGCCGCGCCGGTCGCGCGCGATGCTCCGCGAAGCCCGCGCGCACACCCGGAGCCGTGAACTGCAAGGCATGGCCGACTTCGTCCGAGGGGGCATCGAACTCGGCGACGGCGTGCCCGGCACGGCCGTCCGCAGCCTGCTGAAGGCGTCCGACGGCCTGCTGGAGTCCAACCGCACGCTCGCCATCACCGCGCTCGTGTTCGCCGCCGAGGCGGGCAGCATCGCGGGCGACCAGGCCGACCACGCCAAGACCGCCGCCCGTGCCGCCCGCCTGCGCCGCCCGGACGAGCCGCCCGTGACCCAGCTGATGCTCGACCACCTCGAAGGCATGGCCGCCACGTTCGCGGGCCGCCACCAGGTCGCGATGCCCGCGCTGGACCGGGCCGTGCGGCTCGCGGTCGGGCTGTCGGACCCGCGGTCGAAGATCTGGGGCAGCCAGGCCGCCTACGTGCTCGGCCACGCCACCCGGTCGCTGGAACTGGCCACCCAGGCCGTGGCCTCGGCGCGGGACAGCGGCATGACCTCGTTGGTGCCGTGGGCGCTGGTCTACCGCTCGCTGGCGGCGCTGCTGCTGGACCAGCACTCCATCGCGTCGGACAGCTCGCTGGAGGGCGTCCGCGAGGCGACCGCGATGGGCCAGCCCAACACCGTGGTCGACCACCTGACGATCCTCGCGCTGATGGCGGCGTTGCAGGGCAACAAGGCCACCGCCGTGCACCGCCTGCACCTGGCCGCCGCCGACGTGGCCCGCCGCGGCCTGGGCAGGCCGAGCACGTTCAGCTCGTGGGCGCTGGCGTGCGTGGACCTGGTCGACGACCGGCCCGTCGACGCGCTCAACCGGTTGCGGCTGCTGGCCGTCGGCACCGGCCGCGTCCACCCCGGCATCAAGGTCATGACGGCGCCCCACTTCGTGGAGGCGGCGGTGGCGTGCGGCCAGCAGGCCAAGGCCGCCAACGTGCTGCGCCAGTACGAGGGCTGGGCGGTCAGCACGGGCTGCCCGGCCAGGCTCGCCCTGTCCCACCGCTCCCGCGCCCTGCTCGCCGGCGCGGACCCCGTGGCCGACGAGCACTTCCGCGAGGCCATCCGCCTGCACCGCGCGGGCGGCACGCCGATGGAGCTGGCCAAGACCGAGCTGTTCTACGGCCACCGCCTCCGCCGGGGCAGGCGGCCGAAAGCGGCCAGGGAACACCTGCGCGACGCGCTGAAGATCTTCCAGCAGTACGACTCCGAGCACTTCGTCAACCGCGTCCGCGCCGAACTCCGCGCCTCCGGCGACACCATCGTCCCCACCCGCACCGCCCCCAGCGCCTCCCTGACCCCGCAGCAGTCCCAGATCGCCGAACTCGTCGCCGAAGGCGCCACCAACCGCGAGATCGCCGCCCAGCTGTTCATCAGCCACCGCACCGTCGAACACCACCTCCGCAACATCTTCGCCCGCCTCGAAGTCCGCTCCCGCGTGGAACTGACCCGCCTGCTCGGCTAGCCACCGCGGCACCCGGCGTCCCGCGGGTCGTGCGACGATGCGGGCATGGATCTCCTGGCTGACGCCCTGCGGGTCTCGGGTGCGCGGGGTTCGCTCGGGGTGCGGCTGGAAGCGGGCGGGGAGTGGGGGGTGTGGCTGAGCACGTTCCCCGGAGCCGCGTTGCACGCCGTGTCGGCCGGGACGGTGTGGCTCGACGTCCCCGGCGAGCCGCCGCGGAGGCTGGACGCGGGTGACGTCGTCCTGCTGCCGCCCGGCACGGAGCACGGGCTGTCGAGCGGGCCGGGCGCCCGGATGGGGCCGTGCGACCGGGAAGCCGCGGTCGAGGCCCAGGCGACGGGTGACGTGCTGCGCCTGGGGTCGCCGGAGGTGGACACCCGGCTGCTCACCCTGCACTACGAACAGGACCCCGAGGTGAGCACGCTGGTGCTCACGGCGCTCACCGTGCCCGCGCACCTCCCCGCGCGGGAGAACTCCTCGCTCGATGGGGTCATCCGGCTGCTGACGGAGGAGTTGGCCCAGCCGCGGATCGGGAGCACCGCGGCCGTGAACAGCATCATCGACCTGCTGCTGGTGCGGTTCGTGCGCGCGTGGCTGGACGGCCACCCCGCCGAGCGATCGGCCTCGTGGCTGGGCGCGGTGCTCGACCCGGTCGTGCGCGACGCCCTGTCGCGCATCCACGAGGAACCCGAGCGGCCGTGGACGACCGCGACCCTGGCCGAGGCGATCCGCGTGTCGCGGGCGACGCTGTCGCGGCGCTTCCCGGCCGCGCTGGGGCAGACACCCGGTGCGTACCTGACCCGGTGGCGGATGGACCTCGCCGCGCTCCGGCTCCGCGACACCGACGAGCCCATCGACGTGATGGCGGGCGCGGTGGGGTACGCGACGCCGCAGGCGTTCAGCCGGGCGTTCCGGCGGGCCCGCGGGCTCGCCCCCGGCGAGTACCGCCGCACCGTCCGCGAGCGGACGAGCACGCGCTAGCCCCGACGAGGCAGTCGGCCACACAACTGATCCTCACGGACCTGGTCGGCCGCGGTGCCGTGCCGAAAGCTCGTCGTCACGTGCTGCCCTTACGGACGAGGAGATCATCATGCGTGCACTGGTCGTCGAACACGGCGATGACGGGCCCGTCCGGTTCGCCGAGGTCGAGGAGCCCCGGCCCACCGCGGGCGAGGTCCTGGTGGACGTCCGGCACATCGGCCTGAACCTCGGCGAACTCAAGTACGCCGACCAGTGGCCTGCGGGCGCGATCCATGGACACGACGCGGCCGGTGTCGTGGTCCGGGCCGCGGCCGACGGCTCCGGACCGGCCGAAGGGGCACGGGTCGTGCTGGGGATGGCGCCGTACGCGTGGGCCGAGCGGGTCGCGGTCAGCCCCGCCTGGCTCGCGGTGGTTCCCGACGCCGTCGCACTGGACGACGCCGCCGCGCTCGGCGTCGCGGGGATCACGGCCCTGCGCGTCCTGCGGACCCGGTCGCTGCTGGCCCGCCGGGTGCTGATCACCGGCGCGAGCGGGGGAGTGGGTCACTTCGCCGTCCAGTTGGCCGCGATCGCCGGTGCCCACGTGACGGCCGCCGTCGGCGGTCCCGACCGGGCGGCGGGGCTGCGCGAACTCGGCGCCGGGGAGGTGGTGACGGATCTGTCCACTGTGGACGACCGGTTCGACCTGGTGCTCGACACGATCGGCGGGTCGCACCTCACCCGGATGTGGGCCCTGCTGGCCGAGGGCGGGGCGATCCACCTCGTGGGCTCGGCGTCGGGGGAGGACACCACGTTCGAGGCGGGATCGCTGTTCGGGTTCGGCGCCCCCAAGACGATCAACACGTTCGGGGACGTGACGTCCCCGGTCACGGGAGAGTTGACGGACCTGCTGGGACTGCTCGCCGCCGGGAGGTTGTCCGCGCAGGTCGGGTTGCGCGGTGAGTGGAAGGACGTCGACGACGCCGTCCGCGCCCTGTTCGCCCGAGAGGTCCACGGCAAGGTCGTCCTCGACGTGTCCTGACGCCCCACCCGCGGAGGGGCGGCCGAATCCGCTGGACGCCGCGCCGACCCGTTCCCTACCGTGCGGCGGTGATCAGCTACGAATGGCGCGGCCGGTTCGACAACGCGGCCGTCAACGCGTTGCACGCCGAGGGTTTCGACCACCGGGTCCTCGACGACGACTGGTGGGCGCAGGTGAACCGGCACAGCCTCGGCTGGGTCTGCGCCAACCGGGGGAGCGAACTCGTCGGGTTCGTCAACGTGGCCTGGGACGGCGCGGTCCACGCCTTCGTCCTCGACACCCTGGTCGCCGCTTCCGCGCGGCGGCAGGGAGTCGGCGCGCGGCTCGTCGCCCACGCCGTCGACCACGCCCGCGCCGCCGGGTGCGAGTGGCTGCACGTCGACTTCGAGGACCACCTCAGGCCGTTCTACTTCGACACCTGCGGGTTCAGCCCGACGAACGCGGGCCTGATCGCGTTGTGAGCGCCGTCATCGGCCCGCGCCGACGGCTTTCGCCAGCTCGTCCAGTTGCCCTTGGAGTGCGGGCAGGTCGTCGGAGTCCACGCAGCCGGTGGAGACGTCGACGTGCAGGCCGGACATGACGGGGATGTCGATCGCCACGTCCGACGACCGTCGGTCGACCGCGAAGAGGTACTGGTCGGGGTCCATCCCGACGTCCTTCCTGATGCGGGCCTCGATGGCGTCCGCGGTGGCGGGCGGCACGTCCTTGCCGTCGATCTCCAGGTGGAGGTCGACGACGTCCGGCGACGGACCGAGCAGGAGGTCGTTGACCCGGTCGCAGCGCCACGAGTGGTACCCGACCCGCGCGCCGGGCACGGGCTCGTACCCGGTCAGGTCCGAGGTCACCGACCGCAGCGCGGACGAGGTCGCCGCGAGCGCGTTCGGACCCTCCTGCGTCGACCGGTCGAGCAGTTGGAGACCGGACCAGCCCGCGAAGAACGCCCACAGCAGCAGGCAGGCGCAGAGCAACCCACCGCCGACGGACATCCGCGGCGAGAAGTCCCGCGCCGGACTCCGCCCGTCCAGGCCGTACCTCGGCTCCAGGTCCGGCCGCGCGGCCCGCACCGCGTTCACGACCTCGTCGTGCCCGGCGGACTTCCGCCACCGCAACCGCGCACGACCGTTGGCGGTGGCGAACTCGACGACCTCCCGGTTGTACGACGAGGCGGGGATCAACGCGGCGATCACCCCGACCACCAACGAG
>DATMCA010000811.1:0-2608 GCA_035559015.1 Umezawaea sp.
CGGCCCCGAAGCGGAGGTGGTCGAGGATCTCCCGCGCGCTGCTGCCGCCGACGTAGGACCGCCGGTACCCGTGGCGCAGCAGCACCTCCCGCAGCGGAGCGAGCCACTCCGAGAGTTCCCGCACCCCGTCCACCCGCACACGCTACCGACGGGCGGCCCGCACGTGTGCGGTTCCCGGCACCCCGGTCACACCACGAACCAGACGCGTTCGATCTTCTCCTTGCCCACCTCGTACATCGCCACGGCCGCTCTCGACTCCCCCGCGCCGATGCCCGTCACCAGCTCGTGGTCGATCACGATCCGGCCGTGCACCACCCTCGTCACGAGCTTGGCGTGCAGGTCGGGGTAGGACTCGAACAGCTCCTGGTAGCGCTCGCGGAACAAGGGGCCGGAGCGGTCCTCCAGCACCTCCCCGGCGGGGAACGTCGCCACCGGCACGTCCTCGACGTAGAAACCGAGGAACCGTTCGAGGTCGCGGGCGTTGTAGGCGGCCAGTTGGCCGGCGACGATCTCCTCAGGAGACAACAAGGACCCCTCTCCTCGAAGCCCGCGGGCACGGGGCGTCCGGATTTTCCCCGTGATCATGCCGGCGCGGACGGTCGTTTCGGGCACCCGGTCGCACCTGGTTCCCAAGGCTTCGGAGGTGACGCTGCGAGGCGATGTCGATCGCGCTGGGTGATGTGCGATCTTGACGACATGAGCAGTACTCCGGCCAGACCGTCCACACGGCACTCCCCTGACGTGACGAGGCAGGTGGAGGCCCCGCAGCACGGCGGCGAACCGTACCGGGCAGGCGCGACCGGCTGGGTGGTGCACGCCGTCCAGGCGATGGGCGGCCCGTCGTTCTGGTGCGGCCCCGACTACGGGGACGGCACCGCGGCGGGCCCGTTGGAGAGCGCGCTGTACTGGCCCGACCGCCGTTCGACCTACCGCGCGCTCATGCAGGCGTTCGGCTCGGTCGCCGTCGCGAGCTCCAAGGGCTTCTCCCCCATCGAGCTGCCGGACCAGTCCGGCCGCTGACCCCGCCCGATCGGGGTACGCCGTTCCGCCGTGCGGCGTGCCCCTCCCCTGCCACGATGTGGCCGTGTACGTGCTCCCCCTCGACGACGTGGCCGCCGACCTGCCGACCGTGGGGGGCAAGGGTGCCTCGTTGGCGCGCCTGGCACGGGCTGACCTGCCCGTGCCGTCGGGTTTCCACGTGACGACGGCGGCGTTCCGGGCCTTCGCGGACGCGGGTCGGGTGCTGCCTGCCGAGGTGGCCGGCGCGATCGGCGACGCGTACGAGGAGCTGGGCGGCGCGGTGGCGGTCCGGTCGTCGGCCACGGCCGAGGACCTGCCGGGGCTGTCGTTCGCCGGGCAGTACGAGTCGTTCCTCAACGTGCGCGGGCGGGACGCCGTCGTGGCCGCGGTCGTGCGGTGCTGGGACTCGCTGTGGGCGGACCGGGCGGTGGGGTACCGCGAGCGCCACGGCGTCGACGACGTGGCGATGGGCGTGGTGGTGCAGCGCCTGGTGGAGGCGGAGTCGTCGGGGGTGCTGTTCACCGCGAACCCGGTGACGGGCGCGCGTGGCGAGACGCTGGTGGACGCCGCCTGGGGGCTGGGCGAGGCCGTGGTGGGCGGCGGGGTGACGCCGGATTCGTACGTCCCGTCGGCCGCACGGCGGGTGGTGGGCGACAAGGCGGTGATGGTGGTGCCCGCCGAGGTCGGCACGCGGGAGGTACCGGTGCCCGAGGAGCTGCGGCGGGCGGCGGTGCTGGACGACGCGCGGCTGGCCGAGCTGGAGGCCCTGGGGGCGCGGGTGGAGGCGCTGTTCGGGGTGCCGGTGGACGTGGAGTGGGTGTGGGGCGGTGACGGGTTCGCGGTGGTGCGGGCGCGGCCGATCACCGGGGTGGCGGAGGTGTGGAACGACAGCCTCCGGGGCGACTACCTGTGGACGTGCGCGAACCTGCGGGAGGCCGTGCCGAGCGTGATGACGCCGGTGACGTGGTCGCTGGTGCGGGCGATCACGCCCCCGGCGATGGCCGGGCACCCGATGGCGGGCAACATCGGCGGCCGGTTCTACCTCAACGTGTCGCCGCCGTTCGCCATCGCGGGCGCGGTGGGGTTGGGCGGGGTCCTGCGGCGGGCGAGTGAGCAGACCTTCGGGCGGATCCCGGACGGCGTGGTGGTGCCGGGGCTGCCCGCGTCGCGGTGGGCGTTGCTGCGGGCGGCCGTGTCGGCGGCGGGACCGGCGCTGCGCGAGGGGCGGGAGTACCGCCGGCGGGTGGAGGGGCTGCTGGCCGGGTCACCAACGCGGTGCGCGGAGCTGGTGCGGCGGATCGACGCGTGCGGCGACGGCGAGGAGCTGCGGGAGCTGTGGCGTTCGGATCTCGACCCGCTGGTGCGGGTGACGTGCACCCTGTTCAACGCGGGGGCGCGCACGGGGATCGGGGCGTCGGTGCGGCTGCGGTCGGCGTTGGGCTCGCTGGTGGGGCCCGGCGACGCGGCGGCGGTGATGAGCGGGCTGCACGGCGCCGACGGCGACCTGGAGTCGCTGGGGCCGGTGCTGGGGTTGGCGCGGTTGCGGCGCGGGGAGATCACGGCGGCGGAGTACGCGCGGCTGTGGGGG
>DATMCA010000812.1:0-7825 GCA_035559015.1 Umezawaea sp.
TGCCATGAAGAAGACCACGGGTGCGTTGCTCGGGTTGGCCGCGGCAGGGGTCGCGTGGGCGGTGCGGGGCGTGCCCGCGGCGTTGGGCGGCAAACCCGACCCGGCGTTGCTGCGGCGCTCGCCGCAGTTCCGCGACGGCACGTTCCACAACGTCCGGAAGACCACCACGATGCCGGACGCCGAGAGCGCGGGCGTCTTCCGCGAGTTCCTCTTCGGCGGCGGCCGTCGCAAGCCGTCCGGGCCGGTGCCGCTGGTCGGCCCGCCGCCCGGTCAGCCGAGCGCGGACGGCCTGCACATCACCTGGTACGGCCACGCGTCCTCGCTGGTCGAGGTCGACGGCGCCCGCGTGCTGCTCGACCCGATCTGGAGCGACCGCTGCTCGCCGTCGGAACTGGTCGGCCCCAAGCGGCTGCACCCCGTTCCGCACGAGCTGACCGACCTGCCGCCGATCGACGCCATCGTGATCTCGCACGACCACTACGACCACCTCGACCTGCCGACCGTGCGCGCGCTGACCGAGTCCGAGACGGCCCCGTTCGTCGTGCCGCTCGGCATCGGCGCGCACCTGCGCCGCTGGAACGTGCCGGAGTCGCGGATCGTCGAGCTGGACTGGGACGAGCACCACGAGGTCGCCGGGATCCGGTTGACCGCGACGGCCGCGCAGCACTTCTCCGGCCGGGGGCTCAAGCGCGACAACACCCTGTGGGCCTCGTGGGTGATCGCCGGGCCGCGGCACCGCGTGTTCTACAGCGGTGACACCGGGTACTTCGACGGGTACAAGGACATCGGCGAGACCTACGGGCCGTTCGACGCGTCCCTGGTGCAGATCGGCGCGTACAGCGTCGGGTGGCCGGACATCCACATGACGCCCGAGGAGGGCGTGCGCGCCCACCTCGCGCTCAACGGCGGCCTGCTGATCCCGGTGCACTGGGCGACGTTCAACCTGTCCGTGCACGACTGGTCCGAGCCGGTCGACCGGGTGTGGCGCGAGACCAAGGCGCACGACGTCAAGCTGGCCGTGCCGAAGCCGGGCGAGCGCGTGGACGTGAACGACCCGCCCGCCGTCGACGGCTGGTGGCAGGCGCTTGCCTGAGGTCCACTCCGTCGCGCAGCGGCAGGGTGCGGTGGTTCCGCGCGCCGTGTCGCTGCCGTCGGGCGGCCGGGCGCTGGCGAAGCTGACCGGCGACGTGCTCGGCACCACCGTGCGCACGATCCCGGTGGGGGAGCACGACTCCCCGGTCGTGGACGGCATCGCCAACAGGGCCGCCCTGCTGGAGAACCGCGCGGCGCAACGAGCAGCGCTCACCACGCGGTCCAAGGTCCTCACCATCGGCGGCGACTGCGGTGTCGAACTGGAGCCGGTCCGCGCCGCCCGTGAACGCCACGGCCGCACCCTCGCCCTCGCGTGGTTCGACGCCCACGCCGACCTGCACACCCCCGCGACCTCCCGGTCGCACGCCTTCCACGGCATGGTCCTGCGGGCCGTCATGGGCGAGGGCGACCCCGAGTTCGCCGCCGTCCCGCGCGTCAGCCGGGCCGTCCTCCTGGGCGCCCGCTCGCTGGAACCCGCCGAACGCGAACAGGTGTGGCGCCAAACCGTCCGCTACCTGCCCGTCCACGCGGCCCGGCGGTCCACCATGGCGGGCAACGCCGTCCTGGAGACCGACGCCGACGAGGTCTACCTGCACGTCGACCTGGACGTCCTGGACCCGGCGGAGTTCGACGGCACCACCTGTCCCACACCGGGCGGCCTCACCGTCGCCGAACTCGTCGGCTCGATCCACGCCATCGCCGCCGTGACACCGATCATCGGCGCGGGCATCACCGAGTGCGCCACCGACGACCCGGCCGCGCTCGGCGCGATTATTCCGCTTCTCGAAGCCGTCGGGTCGTGCCTAGGCTTTGGACCATGAGAACAGCGGTCGTCACGGGCGGCGGCACCGGCATCGGCCGCGCCATCGCCCTGGAACTGGTGGCCAGGGGCCTGGACGTCGTCATCACCGGCCGCCGGCCGGACGTCCTGGCCCGTGTGCCCGGAGTGCGCGCGGTCGCCTTCGACGCCACTGATCCCACCGCCGTGGAACGCGCCTTGGCCGACCTCCCGCCCACCGTCGACGTCCTCGTCAACAACGCGGGCGGCGCTCCGGACGGCGACACCTCCACCCTCGCGGGCGTGCGCGAGAACTGGCTCGCCAACTACGAGTCGAACGTCATCAGCGCCGTGCTCGTGACCGCGGCCCTGACCCCGCGCCTCGCCGACCAGGCCCGCGTCGTCACCCTCGGCTCCATCGCGGGCCGCCGCGGCGGCGGGAGCTACGGCGCGGCCAAAGCGGCCGTCGAGGCCTGGACCGCCGACCTCGCCCGCTCGTTGGGCCCGCGCGGCATCACCGCCAACGTCGTCTCGCCGGGGTTCGTCGAGGACACCGAGTTCTTCGGCGACTCCATGAGCACCACCCGCCGCACCACCCTCATCTCCCAGACCTCGACCGGCCGCGCGGGCACCCCCGCCGACGTCGCCGCGGTCGTGGGCTTCCTCACCTCGCCGGAGGCGGGCCACGTCACCGGCCAGGTGGTGCCGGTCAACGGCGGAGCACACCTGGGACGATGAGCACGTGACCAGGATCGTGGCGGGCTCGGCCGGTGGCCGCCGCCTGCAAGTACCCCCGAAGGTGACCCGCCCCACGTCGGACCGCGTGCGCGAGGCGCTGTTCAGCGCACTGGAGGTCCTCCTGGACCTGGACGGCCTGCGCGTCCTCGACCTCTACGCGGGCTCCGGCGCCCTCGGCTTCGAGGCCCTCTCGCGCGGCGCCAAGTCCGCCACCTTCGTCGAAGCCGACCGCCGCGCGGCCGACGTGCTCCGCACCAACGCCCGCGACCTGGGCTTCACGAACACCACGGTCGTCGGCCGCCCCGCCGAATCGGTGGTCGCCGTTTCCGCAGATGAACCCTACGACCTCATCTTCGCCGACCCGCCCTACGCGATCACCGACGCCCAACTGGCGAAGGTCCTGGACGGACTCGTTCTCAACTCCTGGACCACCCACGGCACCGTCCTGATCGTGGAACGCGCTTCCCGCAGCCCACGCCCCCTCTGGCCAAGCCCGGTGGAATCCTTGCGGGACAAGCGATACGGCGACACAACCCTGTATTGGGCGGAACACCCGAACCCATCGGGGTGATCAGCGACACGGACTCCTCCGGGCGCGTCCGATCGGGTGCTAACGTCCAAAACCATGACGCGTGCCGTGTGCCCCGGCTCCTACGACCCGGTCACCAACGGACACCTGGACATCATCGGCAGAGCGGCGAAGCTCTTCGACGAGGTCGTAGTCGCCGTGCTCATCAACAAGAACAAGAAGACCCTGTTCTCCGTTGAAGAGCGCACCGACATGCTCGCCGAAGTCACCGCGCAGTGGCCGAACGTCCGCATCGACTCCTGGCACGGCCTCCTGGTCGACTACTGCCGAGAACACGACATCAAGGCCATCGTGAAGGGCCTGAGAGCCGTCAGTGACTACGACTACGAGCTCCAGATGGCCCAGATGAACCACCAGCTGAGCGGCGTGGACACCCTCTTCATGCCCACGAACCCCATCTACAGCTACCTGGCCAGCTCCCTGGTGAAGGACGTGGCCACCTACGGCGGCGACGTCTCCACCTTGCTACCGGCCACGATCGAACGCCGCCTGATGCAACGCCTGGAAGAACGCCGCTAACAGCCAGAAGGCCAGCCTGAAAGCTGCCTGCCCACCCATCGGTCGCTTGGTTGAAAGCCGCCTTCCCACCTGCTTGACCTGGCCCGACGCGTAGCGTGGCCGGTTTTACTTGGGGGATTTGCCCCTTAAAGTTGCAGATCGGGCAGGGCTTTCGGGCACTGCCTTTTAGCCCGATCAAGGGGCAAATCTAGGGGCCCCAAGTCAAACCGGCCACACCCACAACGTTGCCGACCGACACCCTCTCTAGCTCACAACCTCGCCGCCCGACACCCTCTCCGGTTCACAACCTCGCCGCCTGACACCGGTCCTGGACTCGACCACCCCCACCAGCCCAACCCCACCACCCCCTCCGGCTTCCCGAAGCCTCACACCCCACCACCCCACATCCCCCGGTAAAACCGGACACGCCCTACCGATCTCCCCACCACTCCGGACCCGACAGGGCAAACTAGTCCGGTAATGGACCTTGTGCTGCGAGGAGAGTGACGTGTACCGGGTGTTCGAGGCCCTCGACGAACTGGTCACGATCGTCGAGGAAGCGCGTGGAGTGCCGATGACCTCCGGGTGCGTCGTGCCGCGTGGCGACGTCCTCGAACTCCTCGACGACGTTCGTGACGCCATCCCCGCCGAGCTGGACGACGCGCAGGACGTGCTCGACCACAAGGACGAGCTGGTCGGCAAGGCCGCGCACGAGGCGGAGACCGGTGTCAGCAAGGCGCGTTCCGACGCCGAGCGGATGTTGTCCGAGGCGCACGCCGAGGCCGAGCGGATGCTCACCGAGGCGCGCGCCCGTGCCGAGCGCATGGTCGGCGAGGCCGAGAACCAGGCCGAGCGGACCGTCGCCGCCGGGCGCCAGGAGTACGACGACCTGGTGGGTCGCGCGCACTCCGAGGCGGACCGGATGGTGCAGGCGGGCCGGGCCAGCTACGAGCGCGCGGTCGAGGAGGGGCGGGCCGAGCAGGTCCGCCTGGTCGACCAGACGGAGGTCGTGGCAGCCGCGCACGCCGAGTCCGCGAGGGTGCTCGACGCGGCCCAGTCCGAGGCCATCAGGCTGCGCAACGAGTGCGACGCGTACGTGGACGGCAAGCTCGCCGACTTCGAGGACCTGCTGGCGCACACGCTGCGCAGCGTCGGCAAGGGGCGCTCGCACCTGCGGGGCCCGGCTGTCGCGAGCGTGTCGGCCCCGTTCGACTACCACGACTGAACGCAACGTTCACCTGCGGATTTCGCCCACGGCCCACTCGTCGCGTACCCTGGAGCGGCTGGCCGTGGTAGGTCCCCCGACAGCGAAACCAACACATCATGTCTGAGCATCGTCACGCCTCCGCGCGTTCCACAGCAACCGGGCCCTGGGTTATCGACACCAGGGACATCGGTCGTAGAGCGGGCTCCAGCCGCGCTTACCAGCGGTCGGTGCCCGCGGCAGGTCTTGGCCTGCTCGACGTGATCGCGGTTCCGGATGGCGGGGCGGTGGAGCTCGACTTGTTGGCGGAGTCGGTCGTCGAAGGCGTGCTGATTTCCGGCACGGCGACGACGGACGTGGCGGGGGAGTGCTCGCGCTGCCTCGACCCGATCGCCGACCACGTCGAGATCAAGCTGATGGAGTTGTTCGCGTACCCGGACAGCACCACGGATGAGACCACTGATGAGGACGAGGTCAGCCGGATCTCCGATGATCTGATCGACCTCGAACCTGTGGTGCGGGATGCCGTCGTGCTCGCGCTGCCGCAGGTGCCGCTGTGTTCGCCGGACTGCCTTGGGCTGTGCGTCGAGTGCGGGGGCAAGCTGGCGGAGCTTGGGCCCGACCACGGGCATGAGACGATGGATCCCCGTTGGGCCGCGTTGCAAGAGCGGTTCGGCGGGAATCGTGATAACTCGGAGGAGAACTAGTCGTGGCCGTCCCGAAGCGGAAGATGTCGCGCTCGAACACGCGCTCGCGCCGCGCCCAGTGGAAGACCAGTGCCGTGCACTTGGTGGCGTGCTCGAACAAGGCGTGCCGCGCTCCCAAGCCCCAGCACATCGCCTGCCCGACCTGCGGCCAGTACGACGGCCGCCAGGTTGTTCAGCCGGCCTGAGTCTCCTGGCGAAGGTAGCGGCGAACCGTGGGGGGTAGGTCGTCGCGTGATCGGTCCGCCGATCGCGCCCCGTTGCTCGAAGCGCTCGGCGTCCAACTGGACGCCGAGCTCCTCGTGCTCTCCTTGACACATCGGTCCTATGCCTACGAAAACGGTGGCTTGCCGCCGAACGAACGGCTTGAGTTCCTGGGCGACGCAGTCCTCGGGCTCATCGTCACCGATCATCTCTACAACACCCACCCCGACCTGCCCGAGGGGCAGCTCGCCAAGCTCCGCGCCAGCGTGGTCAACATGCACGCGTTGGCGGGCGTCGCCCGAACGCTGGGCGAGGACGGACTGGGCGGGTACCTGCTCCTCGGTCGCGGGGAAGAGCTGACCGGCGGCAGGGACAAGGCGAGCATCCTCGCCGACGGCCTCGAAGCCGTCATCGGCGCGGTGTACCTGGAATACGGTATCGATACCGCGCGCAAACTTGTGCACAAGCTGTTCGACCCGTTGTTGGCCGAGGCGCCGTTGCGCGGCGCAGGCCTCGACTGGAAGACCAGTCTTCAGGAACTCACCGCCTCAGCAGGCCTTGGAGTGCCCGAGTACCGGGTGGACGACCAGGGTCCGGATCACCGCAAGGAATTCACCGCGACCGTGGTCGTGGCGAGCAACTCCTATGGCTCAGGCGATGGTCGCACCAAGAAGGAAGCCGAGCAGAAGGCGGCCGAGGCCGCCTACCGCGTGCTGTCGGAGCAGGTCAGCGCTGATCAAGAGGCGGTCGCGACCGACAACGGCCATGCTGCTGGTAACTCGGCTTCATCCGAGACCTCACCCACCGAGGAAGTCTGACGCGATGTACGCCACCAACGTCCGCACCAACCGACGCACCCGCTCCACCAACCGCCCCACGCGCCCGCTGAGCGCTTCTCGCAGCGGAGGCATCCAGGGGTTGGTGCTCGTCCGTGACACCGCCCAGGCGGGCGGGTGGATGCTCAAGCCCACCAAGCCGCAGGCCGCCGCGTACGAAGACCTGGAAGCCCTTGAGGAGCTGGAGGCCGCTCGCGCGGCTGAAGCCGAGGCTGCCGAGGACACCCGGGCTGACGCCTGAGCCACACCTGATTGACTGAGCCGTGCCCGAACTCCCTGAAGTAGAGGTCGTTCGCCGCGGCCTGGATGCCCACGTCTCCGGCCGAGTCATCTCGGCCGTGGAAGTGCTGCACCCGCGAGCGATCCGCCGCCACCTGCCAGGTGCGGCGGATTTTTCCGCGCGCCTTTCCGGCCAGACCATGATCGCCGCCCGCCGTCGGGGCAAGTACCTCTGGGTCGACCTCGACGGCCCCGGGACCAGCGACGGCGAAGCCATGCTCGCCCACCTGGGCATGAGCGGCCAGATGCTCGTCCAACCGTCCGGCACCCCGGACGAGAAGCACCTGAGGGTGCGCATCACGTTCACCGACCAGGGCCCTGAGCTGCGGTTCGTCGACCAGCGCACGTTCGGTGGGCTGGCGCTGTCGGACATCGTCGAGGTCGACGGCACCAGGCTCCCCGAGCCGGTGGCGCACATCGCCCGCGACCCCATGGACCCGAGGTTCGACCCGGACGCGGCGGTCAAGGCCCTCAGGTCGAAGCGCACCGAGATCAAGCGCGCCCTGCTGGACCAGACGCTGGTGTCCGGGGTCGGCAACATCTACGCCGACGAGGCCCTGTGGCGGGCGAAGCTGCACGGCCTGCGCAAGGCGGACAAGCTCACCAAGGCGAAGACGACCGAGCTGCTGGACCACGCCACCGCCGTGATGAACGAGGCCCTCGGCCAGGGCGGCACGTCCTTCGACGCCCTGTACGTCAACGTCAACGGCCAGTCCGGCTACTTCGACCGTTCCCTGTCCGCGTACGGCCAGGAGCACAAGCCGTGCACCCGCTGCGGCGCGATCATCGTCCGCGAGCCGTTCATGAACCGCTCGTCGTTCTCCTGCCCGATCTGCCAGCCCAAACCCCGCTAGAAGTGGTCTGACCAGCGGATTCACCTCCGCTGGCCCACCTCGGTCCTCC
>DATMCA010000813.1:0-4785 GCA_035559015.1 Umezawaea sp.
CGCCCGCGCAGCCGATGCTGGACGCGGTCGGGGCGGCGGACGAGGACCTGGCGACCGAGCGCGAGCAGGCGGCGGCCCGTCGGCGGGGCGTGGCGGAGCAGGAGCGGCAGACCGCGGAGCACCGGGTCGAGACGCTGCTCAAGGTGGTCGACGACCGGCCGTTGGCGGACCTGCTGAAGGCGCACGAGGAGACGGCCGCGCTGGCCCGGCAGCGGTCCGCCCGCGAGTCGGCGCTGCGCGCGCTGGAGCGGCGGCTGGAGGAGACCACTGCGGCCCACACGGCCGCCGAGCGCGACCTGGTGGAGGTGTCCACGCAGCTCACGACCCTGACGGACACCGTGCGGGCCCGGACCGAGCGGCTGGACCGGGCGCGAGGCGACTTCCCGGACGTGCCGGCCCGGCGTGCTCACCTGCAAGACCTGGCCGACGCGCTGGTCGAGGCGGCGAACCGGCGGGCGGCGGTCGCGGAGCACGTGGCGCGGCTGGAGGAGCAGCGGGTCACGACGTCGGAACTGGCCGCCAAGGCCGGGTTCGCCGACGTGGAGGAAGCGCTGTCGGCCGCGCGGACCGACGCGGCGCTGACGGTGCTCGACCAGCGGATCACCTCGCTGGACAACACGCGGGTGGCGGCGTCGGCCGCGCTGGCGGAGCTGGCGGACGTCGACCCGGCACTCGAAGTCGACGTGGCGGGCGTGGAGGAGCGGTTCCGGGCGTGCCGCGAGGAGGCGCAGCGGGCCGCGTCGGCGTTGTCGTCGGCGCGGACGGCGGCGCGGCGGGTCGAGGAGCTGGCCGGGCGGCTGCGGGCGGAGTGGGTGGAGTTCGAACCGGTCGAGGCCGAGTTCGCCGAGCTGGACGCGCTGACGGACGTGATCAACGGGCGCGGGCAGAACCACCGGCGGATGACGTTGCGGACGTACGTGCTCGCGTCGCGGCTGGAGGAGGTCGCGATCGCCGCGAGCACGCGGCTGGAGCGGATGAGCCAGGGCCGGTACCGGTTCGTGCACTCGCTCGAGGCCGGCGCGCGCGGCACCCGTGGCGGCCTGGGGCTGGACGTGCTGGACGACTACTCCGGCCAGCAGCGGCCGGCGAAGACCCTGTCCGGCGGTGAGTCGTTCCTGGCGTCGCTGTCCCTGGCCCTCGGGCTCGCGGACGTGGTCGCGGCCGAGACCAGCGGCGTCCTGCTGGACACCCTGTTCGTCGACGAGGGCTTCGGCACGCTCGACGCCGACACGCTCGACCTGGTCATGAACACCCTCGACGAGCTGCGCGCGGGCGGCCGGGTCGTCGGGCTGGTGTCGCACGTCGAGGAGCTGCGACAGCGAATCCCCACCCGGCTGCGGGTCCGCAAGGCCCGGACCGGCTCGACGTTGCAGGTCACCGCGTAGACTTCCCGTTCGTGAGTTTGACCCTCGGCATCGTCGGCCTGCCCAACGTCGGCAAGAGCACCCTTTTCAACGCGCTGACCCGCAACGACGTGCTCGCCGCGAACTACCCGTTCGCGACCATCGAGCCCAACGTCGGTGTCGTTCCGCTGCCCGACGAGAGGCTGGCGAAGCTCGCCGAGATCTTCGGATCCGAGAAGCTGGTGCCCGCCGTCGTGTCGTTCGTCGACATCGCGGGCATCGTCAAGGGCGCGTCGGAGGGTGAGGGGCTCGGCAACAAGTTCCTCGCCAACATCCGCGAGGCCAACGCGATCTGCCAGGTCGTCCGCGTCTTCGACGACCCCGACGTCGTGCACGTCGACGGCCGCATCGACGCGAGCAGCGACATGGAGACGATCAACACCGAGTTGATCCTCGCCGACCTCCAGACGCTGGAGAAGGCCATCCCCAGGCTGGAGAAGGAGGCGCGGACCCAGAAGGACCGCCGCCCCGCCCTCGAAGCCGCCCAGAAGGCCAAGGCCATCCTCGACGGCGGCCGCACGATGTTCAGCGCGCAGTCCGAAGTGGACAACGACCTGCTGCGCGAACTCAGCCTGCTCACGACGAAGCCGTTCCTGTACGTCTTCAACGCGGACGAGGGCATCCTCACCGACGACGCGAAGATGAAGGAACTGCGCGAACTCGTCGCGCCCGCCGACGCGGTCTTCCTGGACGCCAAGGTCGAGTCGGAACTGCTCGAACTCGACGAGGAATCCGCCCGCGAACTCCTCGAATCCATCGGCCAGCACGAACCGGGCCTCTACTCCCTGGCCCGCGCCGGCTTCCACACCCTTGGCCTCCAGACCTACCTCACGGCGGGCCCGAAGGAAGCCAGGGCGTGGACCATCCCGCAGGGCGCGACCGCCCCGCAGGCCGCGGGCGTGATCCACACGGACTTCGAACGCGGCTTCATCAAGGCCGAGGTCGTCTCCTACGACGACCTCGTCGAGTCCGGCTCCAAGGCCGCCGCGAAGGCCGCGGGCAAGGTCCGCATGGAGGGCAAGGACTACGTGATGGCCGACGGCGACGTGGTCGAGTTCCGGTTCAACGTCTGACCCGTTGCTGTTCGTCCGTTGTTCCAGCAGGTCGATCCACTGTTCGCCGTTCGGTATTGACCGAACGGCGAACAGTGGCACACTGCCCGCATGGGATCCTCCCGGCGAGGCCAAGACGCTGCCGATGCGCTGATAGGCGCGCTCACGTCCTTGGGGCTCGCGGCGCGCGCGGAATTTCGCTCAGACCAAGTCCGTGACGTGGTCGTCGCGGTGCAGGGTGGGGCGGAAATCGGCTTTCAGATCAAGTCGGTAGCACTCGTCACGGCAGACAGCGCGCAAGGCCAACTCCGACGATGGCCGAAGGGGTCGACCGGCGATGCGGCGGTCGTGGTGGTGGCGGACAGGATCACGGCGGACGCACGGGACATCTTGAGCCGGGCGGGCTGGAGTTGGCTGGATCTGCGCGGCCACCTGAGGTTGACGGGGCCAGGCCTGTTCATCGATTCGGACGTCGCCGCACTCGTGAAGCCCGATGTTGAACGTCAGGGGCTCGTGGGGCGGGTCGGCGTCGAACTCTCGGCACTCCTGCTACTCGATCCTGCTCGCCGGATCGGTGTCCGAGAGGCCGCAGGGATGTTGTCGCGCTCACCGAGTTCGATTTCGGCAGCCTTCGCGGCCATGCGATCCGCAGGTCTCGTCGACGAGGAGCACCGGCCCGTCGTTCCGGGGTTGTTCTGGGAACTGGCCGAACACTGGAAGCCCGCGAGCCGAGATGTGGCGACCGTCCCGGGACTTGGCGGCGAACGTGACCACGCCGTACTCCACCTGGGACTGGACAACGTCGAGTCGACCGTCGGTTGGGCGTTGACCGACACGGTCGCGGCGGCGGTCTACGGCGGACCCGTGTCGATTCGAGCCGGCCATCCTCCTGACTTCTACGTTCCCGACCAGGCCACGTTGCGCCGGGCCGTACACCTGCTGGGGCCGGCCGTGACTTCGTCCTCGCGCGCGTGTCGTATCCGCGTCGCGCCCGTACCACTGGTTTGTGCTCGTCGAATCGACGCCACAGCGTGGGCGAACGAGGAGTGGCCGCTGGCCGATCCGCTGTTCGTCGCGCTCGACCTGGCCCAGGACCCGGGGCGGGGACGGGAAATCCTGGACGCCTGGACGCCACGGGGAACGGGAAACCGTGTCTGGTGAATCTCCGGTCGTCGTCCTCGTCGGAACGTCGATGACCCAGATCGTCAGTGTCATACCGGTGATCGTCGAACAGACCGGTCGTGCTGTCGTGCTCGTGGGCGGCCTTGCGGTCATGTGCCGACTGTCGACGCCGTATCGGGCCACAACCGACCTGGACACCGTCGACCGCCGGTCGGAGGACCAAGCGTCGCAACTCCAACTCCTCGTGGCCGCGGGTGCGACGCCGAGCGGGCCGGCCGGCGCGCTGGTTCGCACTCCTTGGGGTGAGGTGCAGGTCGACGTGCTCGAAGTGACCGATGCCGATGTCGACGACCTCCCGGACGACCCGACCGGCCGCCTTCACATCCAGTCCCACTCGTGGGCGGCGTCGACGGCGTCCGCATTGGTGCTCAGAGCGGAAGGGCTCCCGCCGCTGACTGGCCGAGTTGCCGAGCCCGGTCCCCTCATCGCGATGAAACTGCAGGCGGTCATGGACCGAGGAGCCGCCAAAGCGGGACGGATCTCCTGGACATCGTGCGCATCACGCTCGATCGGACCTGCGGGTCGGTGTCGCGAGATCAGCTCGAATCGGCGGATGCCCAGTTGCGCGCGGACGCGCTCCTCCACACCCGGCAGTGGTTCGATCGGTGGCAAGGTCAAACTCTGAACAAGATCCGGGCCGTGCCGGAAGGGCGAGATGTGGATGTTGAGGACGTGCGACTGGTTGGTGACCTGCTCGTAGCCGCACTTGATCATTGATGGGCGTCGCGCTGCCGCTCACTCGACGCTGATGGCTGCGAGAATCCGCTTCGACGTCTGACCCCTGCACTACCCAACGGCCGCCACGCGACTCAGGACGATGGACATGGACAGGGCGAAGCTGCGGGACATCCAGCGGCGGTGGTCGCCGAAGCGGCGTTGGCCGTCGTCCAAGCCGCCGAGATCGCCGACCGGCCCGAGTGGCTCGGCGGGGACGAGCTGCCCACGGAACTGAGCTTCGGGGTGGATCGCTTCCTGGACGGCATCGAGGCCTGGGCGGCGTCGAAGACGTGAGCGGGTTCACCGGAGTCGAGGCGACCTCGGGTTCGGCGAAACGAAACGATCACCGCTGCGATGGACAGGTATGACCACCGAGATCAGGGAAGAACTGCTCCCCGCCCGCGCCGCCGACGGCCGCCCCATGATCGGCC
>DATMCA010000814.1:0-3327 GCA_035559015.1 Umezawaea sp.
TCGCCGGGCGGACGGGCGTGGCGCTGGGCGTCACCACCGAGCACTTCCGCAACGACATCATCATCGACCCGGCCACCGGCCGGTTCATCGGCAACCGCATGGTGCTGGCCGAGCCCGGCACCGACTACTACGAAGGCCTCCCCGCGGGCACGGCCATCGAGTTCTCCGCGTTCACCTCGGCAACCGTCCCGGCCGAGGGCGTCGAACCCTGACCCGCTCCTCGGCTCCGGCGGCTTTGCGGCTTTGCGGCTTTGCGCGCCGCCGGAGCCGAGGTGGGTCAGTCCTTGTCGGTGACCTTCTCGTACACGATGTTCAGCACCCAGCCCGTGATGGCGACGATGATCGCGCCCCAGAACGCCGGCCAGAAGCCCGTGACCTCGAACGGGAGACCGACCTGCTCGGAGATGTACCCCGCCAGCCAGAACAGCAGGCCGTTCACGACCAGGCCGAACAGGCCCAGCGTGAGCAGGTAGAAGACGCAGCCGAGGAACTTCACCACCGGTTTGATGATCGCGTTGATCAAGCCGAAGACGAGGGCGACCAGGACCAGCGTGCCGATCTTCGCCGGAGTGGACGCCTCGCCCAGATCGATGCCGGGGAGCACGGTGGACACCCACACCGCGACCGCCGTCAACAGCACCTGCACCAAAAATCCCATGGCGAAGGCTAACCGTGGTGGTCAAGGGGGCGGGGGCCGCCCAGGTCCTTTGTGGACGTGGGCGGCCCCTCTTCCCCTTGGGCAGCACCCGCTGCTCAGATCCCGAACGTAAGACTCCGCCAACGTCCCGTTTGTTGCGGAAACGGCTGAATCTCACCCGTACGCACCAATGGGCGGCGGACGGCGTGCGGCCATAGGGTTTGCCCCATGGCTGAGCAAGAGGCAGGTCAGGGCGGCGAGAGCAAGCTCACCGTGGTGTTGGCGCTCGCCGTGAACCTCGCCATCGCGATCATGAAGGCCGTGGCGGGCGTCATCACCGGGTCGGCCGCGATCCTGTCGGAGGCCGCGCACTCGGTCGCCGACACGTTCACCGAGGCCCTGCTGCTGACCGCTCTGCGCAGGTCGGACCGGCCCGCGGACCGCAAGCACCCCTTCGGCTACGGCAAGGAGCGGTACTTCTGGTCGCTGCTCGCCGCCGTGTCGATCTTCGCGTCGGGTGCCATGTTCGCGTTCTACGAGGGTTTCCGGACGGTGTTCGGCGAAGCCGAGGAGCAGACGCGACCGCTGGTCGGCTACATCGTGCTCGGGTTGGCGTTCGCGATGGAGTCCGTGTCGTGGGCGCAGGCCGTCCGCCAGGTGCGGCGCGAGTCGAAGGAGCAGGAGCGGTCGATCGTCGAGTACCTGCGGCTGTCCGACGACCCGACCGTCAAGACGGTGTTCCTGGAGGACTCGGCGGCCTTGGTCGGCCTGGTGATCGCGTTCGCCGGCGTCGGCCTGCACCAGATCACCGGCTCGTCCGTGTGGGACGGCGTCGCGTCGCTGATGATCGGCGTGCTCCTCGCGGCCGTCGCGTACTCGCTGGCCCGCACCAACAAGGGCCTGCTGATCGGCCGCCAAGCCGACCCCGTGATGGTCAGGGCGATCGGCGCACGACTGCGTGAAGCACCCGAGGTCGAGGCCGTCGTCGACCTGCTCAGCATGTTGACCGGCACCGACCGCGTGCTCCTGTGCGCGCGCCTGGACTTCGACGACGCGCTGGGCGCGGCCGACCTGGAACGCGCGTGCGTCCGCATCGACGGCGAACTCCGCGCCGAGTTCCCCGACCTCGACGAGATCTTCCTGGAACCCGTGCCGCGCAACGACCCGGCGATGCGCGAACGCGTCCTCTCCCGCTACGGCTTCAACCTCTAGCGGTTCGTGCTCCTAGCGGTTCGTGTCCGTGCGGTGGAAGTTCAGGTAGGCCCGCGACGGCGTCGGCCCGCGCTGCCCCTGGTACCGCGACCCGGCCTGCTTCGACCCGTACGGGAACTCCGCCGCGCTGCTCAACTGGAACAGGCACAACTGCCCGATCTTCATCCCCGGCCACAGGGTGATCGGCAGGTTCGCCACGTTCGAGAGCTCCAACGTGATGTGCCCCGAGAACCCAGGATCGATGAACCCCGCCGTCGAGTGCGTCAACAACCCCAACCGCCCCAACGACGACTTCCCCTCCAGCCGCCCCGCCAGGTCGTCCGGCAACGTCACCTTCTCGAACGTCGACCCCAGCACGAACTCACCGGGGTGCAGCACGAACGGCTCATCCGCCTCGACCTCGACCAGCGACGTCAGCTCGTCCTGCTGCTGCCGCGGATCGATGTGCGTGTACTTCGTGTTGTTGAAGACCCGGAAGAACCGGTCCAACCGGACGTCGATGCTCGACGGCTGCACCATCTCCCCGTCGAACGGGTCGAGCAGCAGCCGACCGGACTCGACCTCTTTGCGCAGTTCACGATCGCTCAGCAACACCTCGACAGCGTAACGGTGCCCCCCGAACCCCCAAGGGTCACGGCCCCCGCCCCACCGCTGCCACCACTTCGCCGCTCTGTGTATGATCTGTTCCGCAGAGCAACGCGGGTGTAGTTCATTGGTAGAACGACAGCTTCCCAAGCTGTAGAGGCGGGTTCGATTCCCGTCACCCGCTCCACACGGAGGCCCAGGTCAGTTGACCTGGGCCTCCGTTTTTGATGTCGCCGTGCTCAGCAGCAGCCGTTGACAACGGGACGCAGTGATCGCAAGCTGGTGATCCGACCTCGCGACTGCGATGTGTTGGGAGCTTGTCGAAGGGAGCCCTACCGGGACTTGAGCTAACGGACCTCTGACCACAGCCACGGATGTCGTGGGTGAAGTGTGTCCGGAGGTGGCTCAGGTGTTCGGTCTGGTGGCTCAGCTCGGTACCGTCGGCGGGATCGTGGCGCTCGCGCTGGTTTGCGTGCGCACCCTTGTTGTTGCCGTCGTGGCGCTGTGGTCGTTGCGCGCCGACCAGAAGGGTCGCAAGCACGCGCTTGACCTGCTGCGCGTCCTGAAGCTCGCCCTGCCGTCGAGAGACCGTTCTCCCTAGTACCGCGTGTCCGAGTGCAGGTCAAGGCCACTGCGGTGGGATCCCCGAACGGGTTTCCAAGTCGTAGAGGCGGGTTCGATTCCCGTTGCCTGCTCAATGGCGAAGGCCCAGGTCGGTTGACCTGGGCCTTCGTCGTGAAGTGAAGTGGACGGCTCAGCCGAACGGGGCGACGACGGTGCCGATGTAGGTGCCGGGGTGGGTTGCGCCGTCCTGCAGGACGACTTTGCCGAGCGTCCAGTCGAAGGACTTCGTGTCGGACGTGTTGGGCGGGGTGATCTGGATCGAGGCGACC
>DATMCA010000815.1:0-3479 GCA_035559015.1 Umezawaea sp.
AAGACCTGAGACTATTGCGTACCCGGCGATGCTCATGGCCGACTCCCTGCCTCGCTGCCACCCCCGATCGACGTTCGGACCAGCATGCGCCTCGACGCGGCCGGTGACGCCGATCGTCACCTTTTCGTGGCATACGGCGGATGCACGGCACCCGAATGGCCGACATCAGCGGAACCCTTGCCCACGAGGCATGAAATCGATTCGCGACCCGCACGCAGAAGAGCCAGGCCGGCGGGTCGCCGGCCTGGCTCTTCGTCGCTACGCGGGTCAGTTCGCGCCGGCGTCCGGCTCCGCCACCTTGACGCTGTACACGTCGAGCTCCCGGAACGGGTTCGGCTGGACGTCGCGCAAGCGGGTCGACCAGGCCGAAAGCGTGCTCTGATACCAGATCGGGATGGTGGGCATGTCCTGGAGGATCGCCCGCTCCGCCCGCTGGTAGAGCTCCCACGCCTGCTCGCTCGTCGGCGCGGTGTCCGCGGCGGACAGCAGGGCGTCGACCTCGGGGTTGCTGTACTTGCCGACGTTGTCCGAGGCGCCGGTGCGGAACATCGGGCTGAGGAAGTTCTCGATCGACGGGTAGTCGGCGATCCAGCCCGAGCGGAACACGGCGGTGATCTCCTGGGCGTTCAGCTTGCGCCGGAACTCCCCGAGCGTCGGGATCGCGACGAAGCGGCAGGGCAGGCCGAGCGCCTCGGTGACCGACGCGCAGACCTCCTCCATCCAGGGCTGGTTCGGCGAGTCCACGTTGGACGTCAGCTCGATCTCGCCCTCGAACCCGGACGCGTCGAACAACTCCTTGGCGCGCACCGGGTTGTAGGTGCACAGCTCGCCGCCCTGGTCGTCGGCGCGGCCGGAGACCGCGGGCGGGACCAGGCCGTCGGCGGGTGCCTGGTGGCCCTCGAAGATCTTGTCGATGAGCTTGACCCGGTCGATCGCCATCGAGATCGCCTGCCGCACGCGCGGGTCGGCGTAGCGCGGGTCGTAGAGCGGGAACGTGATGGTCTGGATACCGAGGTACGTCCGGTCGTGGGTGCGGTTCGGCAGGTCCTGCTGGTACCGACCGCCCTCCAGCGCCCAGAACGGGGTCACGTCGAGGTAGTCCAGCTCGTCCGCCATCACGTCGTGGTAGGCGTCGGCGAGGCTGGCGTAGATCCGGAAGTCGATGCCGCCGATGTGGGGCTTGTCGTCGCCCGCGTAGCCCTCGTAGCGCTCCAGCAGGATGTTCTTCTCGACCTCGCGGGACACGAAGCTGAACGCGCCGTTGCCGATCGGGTGCGCCTCGAACGCCTCGCGGTCCTCGAAGAAGGCCTTCGGCAGCGGGAAGAACGCGCTGCAACCGAGCGTGACGGGGAACTCCGAGAACGGCTCCGCCAGCGTCACGACGAAGTTGTGGTCGTCGACCACCTCCAGGCCGGACAACTCCGCCACGGTCGAGTCGGGGGCGTTCACCTCGCCGAATCCCTCGATGTGGGACAGGAAGCTGGCCGCCTGCATCTTGTTCGGGCCGTGCGCCGTGTAGTTCCAGGCGTCGACGAAGCTGCTCGCGGTGACGGGCGAGCCGTCGTGGAACGTCCACCCGCTCTTCAGCGCGATGGAGAACACCCTGGAGTCGGAGGTCTTGATGGACTCCGCGACCGCGTTCCGCGGGTGGGCGTCGATCGGGTCGTAGGAGACCAGGCCCCGGAACAGCGCGGCGATCACCTTGACCCCGCCGGATTCCGTCGTGTGGCCGGGGATCAGCGCGTTCTCCGGCTCGGTGCCGTGATAGCTGATGACCGCGAGTGATTGCACGCTTCCTCCGTTGATGAATGGTCGACCAGGCCGGGCTCGCGCAGCGCCGCCGAGGGTTCGCGCGACCCGAGTCCAGCAGAGCGCCGGATTGGCCGCCATCGACCGACGCCGAAACAATCAACCCGATCAATCGGTATGCCGAACCCTATTGGGGCATAAGCGAAATCGACGTCTCGGACGACCGCTCCCGGCGATAGCATCCCGGAGGATTACGAAGTTCTGTCTGGGGAGACACATGGGGCGACCCGAACGACCGCTGGACGCGTCCAGCGGCCCGATCACCGCGTTCGCGCACGACCTCCGGGTGCTGAGGCACCGGGCGGGCAACCCGAGCTACCGGGAGCTCGCGAGCAAGGCCCTGTTCTCGCCGTCGGTGCTGTCGAGCGCCGCGGGGGGCCGTCGGCTGCCCACGCTCGCGGCGACCCTGGCGTTCGTGTCCGCCTGCGGGGGCGACGTCAGGGCGTGGGAACGGCGGTGGCTGGAGATCGCCGAGCGGTCCGGGATGATGACCGTCGTGCGGGACGACCGGCCGCACGGCCGGGAGACGGGCGTGTCGGCCAGACCCGCCCAGCTGCCGATGGCCCCCGGCGCCTTCGTCGGCCGCTCCGACCTCGTCGCCGACGCGTGCCGGCTGATCGGCGCGTCCACCGACGCCAGGACGCCGATCCTGGTCAGCGGCCCCACCGGCGTGGGCAAGTCCGCCGTGGCGCTGCGGTTGGCGGACCGGACGTCGGGGCTCTTCCCGGACGGGCAGCTCTACGTCGACCTCTCCACCCACGAGCCGGACGGCTCGGCGGTGCTCGCGATCGTGCGGGACTTCCTGCTGGCGCTGGGCGTTCCCGCCGACCACGTGTCGGACAACCCGATGCACCGGATCGGTCTGTACCGGTCCCTGCTGGCGCAGCGCAAGGTCTTCGTGCTGCTGGCCAACGCCCGGCACGAGGCCCAGGTCCGGCCGCTGCTCGCGCAGAGCGCGCACAGCCAGGTCGTGATCACCAGCCGGGCGCGGCTGCTCGGCCTGGGCGGCACGCACCGCGTCCACCTCGACACGTTCAGCCGCGCGGATTCCCTCGCCCTGCTGGGCAAGCTGGTCGGCGAGGCGCGGGTGCGGTTCGAGCACGAGGCGGCCGACGCCGTCGCCGAGCTGTGCGGGGACCTGCCGCTCGCCGTCGACGTCGTCGGCAGGTGGATCGTCGCGCGTCCCGGCAGGACGATCGAGGACGCCGCGTGCAGGCTGACGGACCGCTGCCGGCTGCCGGAGATCCTCGCGGTCGGCGACGTGACGGTGCGGGAGCGGTTCGCCTCGGCGTTCCACCGGCTCTCGCCGCCCGCCCGCGAGGTCATCTACCGGCTGGGTTCGGTCGGTGTGCGGTCGACGACGGCGATCGGGTTGGCCGCGGTGCTGGACGTCCCGGTGGACACCGCGGACGACCTGCTCGAATCCCTGGTGGACGCCGGACTCGTGCGGAACTCCGAAGCCACGGGCCGGTATCGCATCCCGGTCCTGCTCGGCGCGTTCGCCGAGGGGATGCGGCGGGACGGCGCCGGCGCACCGGTCGACCTGGCGGGCTGAGGACGACGACTCGTGAGTGCTTGTGCCGACCTCAAGGGGCACAAGCACTCACGAGGTCCCTCAGCGCTGGGCGTCCAGCGAGTGGTAGCCGCCGCGCAGGAAGACCAGGGCGGGG
>DATMCA010000816.1:0-5729 GCA_035559015.1 Umezawaea sp.
GAAGAGCACGGTTCGGTCGTGGGTGATTCGGGTGAGGTCGTCGCACAGTTCCAGGACTTCGGGCATGGTGGGGTCCGCTCATGGGAATTTGGGAACCGTCCGGGGTGGTGGCGAAAACGTAGCCGGCCATCCAGGGGGCGACAACCCGTCGAAAGTCAGGATCAGGGGTGCCACCTGGGGAAACGCTGGGATGATCACGGGAATGGCGCTATAGCAATGGGCGATAACCTTTCTCGTTCAGCGCCTGTTCACGCGACCGTAGGATCGGTGCATGCGTCTCGAAGTCCGGCACCTCGAACTCGTCGTCGCCATCGCCGAATCGGGGAGCCTGCGCAGAGCCGCGGCGCAGTTGCACCTGACCCAGCCGGCCGTGACCACGCAGCTCAAGCGGATCGAGCAGCACCTGGGTGGCGCGCTGTTCCTGCGGTCGACCGACGGTGTCCTGGCCACGCACACGGGCACGGAGTTCGTCCGGGACGCGAAGAAGGTGCTGGACCAGGTGACCGACCTGGAACGGGCGGCTCGGCTGAACGCGCGGCGGGAGTCGGGGACGCCGTTCAAGGTCGGGGGGATTCCCGCGCAGCAGTTCAGCCTGCTGGTGGACGCGTTGGCCGCGGCGCACCCCGGACAGGAGGTCACCAGTCGGACGGTGCGGGAGACGGGGACGTTGACCGCGCTGCTCGGGTCCGGTGAGTTGGACGTGGCGGTGTTGCGGCGGTTTCCGGGGTTCCCGCTGGCGCTGCCCGCCGGGGTGGAGCAGCGGCTGCTGCTGACCGAGCCGCTGTTCGTCGGGGTCGCGGCGGGGCACGTGCTGGCCGGGCGGGAGGACGTGCCGTTGGCGGAGCTGGCCGACGAGAAGTGGGTCATGCCGGATCCCGACGACAGCGGGATGAACGAGTTCTTCGCGCGGACCTGCGCGGCGGCCGGGTTCGAGCAGGACATCGCGCACCTGACGACCGAGGCGCACGTGGCGTTCTCGCTGACCGCCGCGGCACGGGCCGTGTGCTTGCTCTACCCCATCGGGACCGCCCGCGACGGGCTGGCGACGCTGACGTTGAAGGGCAACCCGCTCTACCGCGAACTGGTGCTGGCCTGGCGGACCGACTCCCCCATCGCGGCCTCCGTGGACGAGCTGTGCGCCACGGTCGAGCAGCGGTACCTGTGCCTGGTTGCGACGTCCGAGGTGTACGCGCGATGGTGGCAGCGGGGCGGGGCGGACTTCGCCCTGCCGCGAGCGAACTGAGGAGGACGACCCGTGCCGATCCGCGGCTTGAACCACGCCGTCCTGTGGGTGCGGGACGCGGAGGTCAGCAGCGCGTTCTACGTGGACGTGCTGGGCTTCCGGGTCGTGCACGGCACGCCGCGGTCCGCGTTCCTGCGAGCCCCGGAGTCGGCGAACGACCACGACCTCGGGCTCTTCCAGACCGCCGACCCCGCGCCGAGCACGGCGGGGAACGGCCAGGTCGGGCTCTACCACCTGGCGTGGGAGGTGCCGACGCTCGCCGACCTGCGCGACTGCCGGGACCGGCTGGTGAAGGCGGGCGCGCTGGTCGGGTCGAGCGACCACGGGGCCACCAAGGGGCTCTACGGCAAGGATCCTGACGGGCTGGAGTTCGAGGTGTGCTGGCTCGTGCCCACCGACCTCGTCGACGACGAGGTGGCGGCGCACAAGGGCGACCTGGACATCGAGGCGGACATCGCGCGCTACGGCGCGGACACCGTCGGCGCCTGCGCCCGGTTCGGGCCGCCGGTCAGCTGATCACGCCTTCGACCTCCACCAGCAGGTCCGACCGGCACAGGTCCGTCCTGAGCAGGCGGATGGCCGTGCGGGGGCCGAACGCCTCCCGGCAGGAGGCCTCCACGGCGGCGAGGTCGTCGGCGTTGCGGACGTACGCCGTCACGCGGTCGAAGTCGGCCGGCTCGAAGCCCGCGTCGACGCCCTGCCTGGCGAGGTTGCGCTCGTGGACGACGGCCTCCACGTTGGTGAACGTGGTCGCGAGCTGGCCGTTCAGGTCGCCGGGGTACGCGGTCTCGTGGCCCAGGATGCTCGCGGTGCCGGACAGGAACAGGGTGCCGCCGTCCTCCCTGCTCAGGTAGGCGGCGCGGGAGAACGACGGCGACTTCGGCCCGTGCTCGCGGGGGTAGCGGTACGCGGGCACCTGGAGCGGGTTCTCGATCGCGGTCAGCTTGCCCGACCGGGTGGCGAGCAGGCACACGCTGATGCCCTCGTGCGCGGAGCCGACCGCGCTCGCGGCGGGCATTCCCGCCGCGACCTCCTCGAACGCCAGCGCGCGGCCGACGCAGAAGTCGCGGTAGGTCTCCAGGCCGTCGGCGGTCGTGCCGTTGATGTTGCCGATGTAGTGCCACAGGCGGCAGATCGTCGGGTGGCCGACTCGCCTGGTCAGCGCGAACAGCTCGGCGTACAGCGCCCGCACGGCCTCCGCGTACCGCACCGACGGCGGGACGACCGCGCTGACGAACAGGAACCCGCCCTCCTCGGCGTACCGGAGCCGCCCTTCCGAACGGCCGGTGAGCCACGCGTCGCCGAACCCGGCCAGCCCGGTGTGGACGCCGAGGTCCGCCGAGGGGATGACGAGTTCTTCCAGGGCCACACCAAGCGATCCGGTCATGCCGAAAGCTTCACCCACCGGCCTGCCGAACGCCCGGACTACGGCGATGATCGCCCCGATCGTGTCAGCCGCGCCTGGTTCGGGTGGAATCGCGGACCACGAGCTCCGGCGAGAACACGACCGCGCGGTGCTCGTGCTCCCCCTCGCCGGACGTCTCCTCGATCAGCAGCCGCGCGGCCGTCTCGCCGATGCGGGTGGCGGGCTGCCGGACGGAGGTGAGCGGGACCGCGGCGGCCGAGGCGAACTCGATGTCGTCGTAGCCGACGATCGCCAGGTCCTCCGGCACCCGGACGCCCGCGGCCACCATCGCCTGGAGCACGCCCAGCGCGAGCAGGTCGTTGGCGCAGAACACCGCCGTCGGACGCGGGCTGACGCCGAGGATGCGCGCCCCGGCGTCCCGGCCGGACGCCACGTCCAGCGCGGCCACCTCCAGAACGGACAGGCGGTGCTCCGGGACCTCGGCCAGCGCCTTGCGCACGCCCTCCTCGCGTTCGCGGCACTGCACGAGCACGGACGGGCCGTTGACGAACGCGATCTCGGTGTGGCCCTGCTCGGCCAGGTGGCGGGCGGCGAGCGCCCCGCCGAGCACGTCGTCCACCGAGACCGAGCAGCACTCCCCCGTGGTCGCCTTGCGGTCGACCAGCACGTACGGGATGCCGCTGCGGCCGAAGCCGGCCAGGCCCTCGTCCCTGGTGCCCACGGGGCTGAGGAGCACGCCGCGCACCCGCTGTTCGGCGAGCATCGCCAGGTAGGAGGACTCGCGGTCGAAGCGCTGGGCGCTGTTGCAGGTGATCATGTTGAGGCCCGCCTCGTGCGCCGCCTCCTCCGCGCCGCGCGCGACGTCCACGAAGAACGGGTTGCCGAGGTCCAGCACCAGCAGCGCGAGGGTGCGGCTGCTGCCCGCGCGGAGCTGGCGGGCCGACTCGTCGCGGACGTAGCCGAGTTCCTCGATCACCGCGTTCACCCGGGACCTCGTCACCGCGGACACGACGTGGGGGCGGTTGACGACGTTGGAGACCGTGCCGATCGACACCCCCGCCCGCCGGGCGACGTCCTTGATGCCGACCATGTCACCCGACCCCTTGCTCCGCGCCACGACGAACAATACCATCGGATGAAACGTTTCAATCGGCGGTTGGAGAACACGATGACGGCACTCGCGCCGGGGCTGCGTGGCGACACCGCGCGGGCGCGCCTGCGCACCCTGCGGATCGAGACTCCCTCCTGGGCCTACGGGAACTCCGGCACGCGCTTCAAGGTGTTCGCGCAGCCAGGGGTGCCCCGCACGGTCCGCGAGAAGATCGACGACGCCGCCGTCGTGCACTCCCTCACCGGCTCCGCGCCGTCCATCGCGCTGCACATCCCGTGGGACCGCGTCGACGACTACGCCGAACTGGCCCGGTACGCCGAGGGCGCGGGCGTCCGGCTCGGCACGATCAACGCCAACGTGTTCCAGGACGACGACTACAAGCTCGGCAGCGTCACCAACCCCGACCCGGCTATCCGGCGCAAAGCCCTCGCGCACCTCCTGGAGTGCGTGGACGTCATGGACGAGACCGGGTCGCGCGACCTGAAGCTGTGGTTCTCCGACGGCACCAACTACCCCGGCCAGGACGACATCCGCGACCGCCAGGACCGGCTCGCCGAGGCGCTGGCCGCGGTGTACGAGCGGTTGTCCGGCGATCAGCGGCTCCTGCTGGAGTACAAGCTCTTCGAGCCCGCCTTCTACACGATGGACGTGCCGGACTGGGGCACGTCGTTCGCGCACTCCCTGGAACTGGGCGAGCGGGCGAAGGTCTGCGTCGACACCGGGCACCACGCGCCGGGCACGAACATCGAGTTCATCGTGGCGTTCCTGCTGCGCGCCGGGAAGCTCGGCGCGTTCGACTTCAACTCCCGCTTCTACGCCGACGACGACCTCATGGTCGGCGCGGCGGACCCGTTCCAGCTGTTCCGGATCATGTGCGAGGTCGACCGCGGCGGCGGGCTCGACCCGGCCACCGGGGTCGCGTTCATGCTCGACCAGTGCCACAACGTCGAGCTGAAGATCCCCGGCCAGATCCGGTCGGTCTGCAACGTCCAGGAGGCCACCGCCAAGGCGCTGCTCGTGGACCGCGAGGCGCTCAAGGTCGCGCAGGGCAGCGGTGACGTGATCGCGGCCAACGACGTCCTGATGGACGCGTACAACACCGACGTGCGGCCGCTGGTGGCCGAGCTGCGCGTCGAACAGGGGCTGGACCCCGACCCCGTCGGCGCCTACCGGCGTTCCGGGTACCAGGACAGGATCGCGCGCGAGCGCGTCGGCGGCGAACAGGCGGGGTGGGGCGCGTGAGCGCGGTGCGGGATCTGCTGGACAGGTCGAACCGGCTGGGCTCCGACCCGGCGAACACGAACTACGCGGGCGGCAACACCTCGGCCAAGGGCAGCGACACCGACCCGGTGACCGGGAAGCCGGTGGACCTGCTGTGGGTCAAGGGATCCGGCGGTGACCTCGGCACGTTGACCGAGGCGGGGCTGGCCGTGCTGCGGCTGGACCGGGTGCGCGGGCTCGTGGACGTCTACCGGGGCGTGGAGCACGAGGACGAGATGGTGGCGGCGTTCGACCACTGCCTGCACGGGCGGGGCGGGGCGGCGCCGTCGATCGACACCGCGATGCACGCGCTCGTGGACGCGGCGCACGTCGACCACCTGCACCCGGACTCCGGGATCGCGCTGGCGACGGCCGTGGACGGCGAGAAGCTGACCGAGCGCTGCTTCGGCGACCGGGTCGTGTGGGTGCCGTGGCGCAGGCCGGGTTTCCAGCTCGGGCTGGACATCGCGCGGATCAAGGCCGAGCACCCGTCGGCCATCGGCTGCGTTCTGGGTGGCCACGGCATCACCGCGTGGGGCGACACGTCCGAGGAGGCCGAGGCGCGGTCGCTGGAGATCATCCAGGGGGCCGCCGCGTTCCTCGCCGAGCACGGTCGCGACGAGCCGTTCGGGCCGGAGTTGCCGGGCTACCAGGCACTTCCGGAGACCGAACGCCGGGCGCGGGCCGCCGCGCTGGCCCCGTTGCTGCGCGGGCTGGCGTCGACCGACGACCGGCGGATCGGCCACTTC
>DATMCA010000817.1:0-5705 GCA_035559015.1 Umezawaea sp.
CCTCGTCGAAGACGAGGGATTCCTTGGTGGGGAAGTACTTGAACAGCGTGGTGGTCGCCACGTCGGCCGCGTCGGCGATCTCGCGAACCCCGACGGCGTCGAAGCCGCGTTCGAGGAACAGGCGCAGCGCCGCGTCGGCGAGCGCCTGCCTGGTCGCCGCCTTCTTCCGCTCCCGACGGCCCGCTGTTTCCCGCACGGAGCGACCCTAGCAAATGCTGAACCGGATACAAAGGTGTAACCGTTGCACTTATGGATCGGTTGTGCTTTTGTGGAGGAGGGGCGAACGTCCCCACTTCCCTCCGGAAAGGCGGTACCTGCCATGACCACGTCCGACACACCCCGAATCGCCGTCGTCGGCGCCGGCCCCGGTGGCCTGACCTGCGCGCGGATCCTGCAACGGGCAGGCATTCCGGTCACCGTCTACGAGCACGACACCGCCCGCGACTCGCGTGACCAGGGCGGCACGCTCGACATGCAGACCGCCACCGGCCAGGCCGCGTTGCGCGCGGCCGGGCTGCTGGAGCGGTTCTCGGCCATCGCGCGGCCGGAGGGCCAGGACACGCGCGCGCTCGACAAGCACGCCACCGTCCTGGCCGAGCACGTCACCGGACCCGACGAGCACGACAGCCCGGAGATCGACCGCGCGGACCTGCGCGCGCTGCTGCTCGACTCGCTGGAACCCGGAACCGTCCGCTTCGGCAAGACCCTCGACCACGTCGAGCCGCTCGGCCGCGGGGTGCACGAGCTGCGCTTCCGCGACGGCGGCACCGCGACCACCGACCTGCTCGTCGGAGCGGACGGCGCGTGGTCGAGGGTGCGGCCGCTCGTCTCGCCCGCCCAGCCGTTCTACGAGGGCGTCCTGTTCATCGAGATCCGCTTCGACGACGTCGACCGGAAGCACCCGCGGATCGCCGAACTGGTCGGCCGGGGCGGCATGTTCGCCATGCAGGACGAAAAGGCGCTCATCGCCCAACGCCAGTCGCGCGACCGGATCCGGGCCTACGTCGCGTTCCGCGCCGACCAGGGGTGGGCGAACGGCCTCGGCGCGGCGGCCATCCGCGCCTCGCTGCTGGAGATGTTCGCGGACTGGTCACCGCGACTGCTGGCGCTGCTCACCGACTGCGACGACGTGTTCCTCCCACGTCCCATCCACGCCCTGCCGGTGCCGCACACGTGGAACACCCGTGCGGGCGTCACGATCCTGGGCGACGCGGCGCACCTGATGTCGCCGTTCTCGGGGCTGGGGGCCAACACCGCGATGCTCGACGGGGCCGACCTCGCCGGTGCGGTGATCGGCTCCGCCGACCTGCTCACCGCGCTGTCGGACTACGAGGCCGTGATGCTCCCGAGGGCGGCGGCCAACGCCGCCGACTCCCACGAGGCACTGCACTCGGCCATCGCCGCGGGCACGCCCGACCTGGACCACATGTTCGACGACGACATCCGGGCCGCGGCCGTTCCGAGCTGACCTCAGGGGTGCGCGGCGGCGGCGCGGACGAGCGCCGCGGTGGCCGTCGAACGGGACTGCTGCGGCCACGCGATGGAGAGCACCGCCGGTGGGGCATCGGGAACGGGCAGGTAGGCGATGCCCGGTCGGGGGTAGCGGGCGACGACGGACTCGGGGAGCAGGGTGACGACCTCGCCGAGTTCCACGAGCTTGATCAGCTGGGGCAGGTCGCGGACGCCGTGCCGTTCGACGATCCCGTCGAGGAAACGACCGAGGTCCTCCGGGCGGGCCGGGTCCGCGATGGGCAGGCCGAGTTCGACGAGGCCGACCTGGTCGCGGGCGGCGAGCGGGTGTCCTGAGGGGACGGCGGCGACCCGCGGCTCCACGGCCACGGTCTCGGTGTCCAGGCCGGTGCGGTCGAACGGTTCGTAGACCAGGGCGGCGTCGGCCTCACCCAGCCGCAGGAGGCGCGACTGCTCGCCCCAGCCGCACAGGTGGACCGTGATGGGGACGGCGGCTGGATCCGCCGCGTAGTCGGCCAGGATCGTTTCCAGCAGCCCCGCGTCGCTGTCCGCCTTGACCGCCAGGACCAGTTTCGGCTCGGGAGCGGCGGTGCGCTGCGCCCGGCGCGCGGCCGCCTGGAGCGCGTCCAGGGCGATGCGGGCCTGGTCCAGCAGGACGGTCCCGGCCGGGGTCAGCGCGACGGTGTGGGTGGTCCGCTCGAACAGCGTGACGCCCAGTTCCCGTTCGAGGTCGCGGATCGCGCGGGACAGCGGCGGTGCGGAGATGCCGAGCCGGTCCGCCGCGCGGGAGAAGTTGAGCTCCTCGGCGACGGCCACGAAGTACCGCAGCGGTCGGGACTCCACCGGCCCACCTCCGCTCGTTATGTCCCTGAGGGTAACAGCCGGGTCCTCGGTGATCCTTCCGGTGCGGCGGGGCCGCGGGCATCGTGGTCGACGGGCCCAGGAGTTGGGCTGATCACTGGAGAACGGGTTGTCATGATCATTGTCAGCGGCGCCGGCGGAACTCTCGGCAAGGCGATCGTGGAGCGGTTGCTCGACCGGGTCGCGCCCGAGCGGATCGGCGTGTGCGTCCGGGACCCGGAGAAGGCCCGAGGCTTGGCGGAACGGGGCGTCCGCGTCCGCCGCGGCGACTTCGCCGACGCGGGCAGCCTCGAACACGCCTTCGAGGGCGCGTCACGGGTCCTCGTCGTTTCGGTGGACGCGGTCGGCGAGGCCGCCGTCCGCCTGCACGCGGAGGCGATCGGCGCGGCGACGAAGGCCGGTGCCGAGCGCGTCGTCTACACGAGCCACATGGGCGCGAGCCCGACCTCGCCCTTCCCACCCATGCCCGACCACGCCGCCACCGAGGCGGTCCTGCGCGACTCCGGGGCGCGGTTCACGATCCTGCGCAACGGCTTCTACGCGTCATCGGCGCACATGCTGCTCGGCGCCGCCCTCACGACCGGTGAACTGGCCGTCCCGCACGACGGCCCGGTCTCCTGGACCGCCCACGCCGACCTGGCCGAAGCCGCGGCGATCGCCCTGGCGGACGACGTCCTCGACGGCGTGACCGCCGACCTCACCGGACCGGAGGCCGTCGACCTGGCAGGCGTCGCGGCGATCGCCTCGGACCTGACGGGCAAGCCCATCCGCCGAGTGGTCGTCCCGGAGGACGACTACCGCGCGGGCCTGCTGGCCCACGGCGTCCCGGAGCACGCGGCCGACCTGCTGGTCGGCCTGTTCGCCGCGAGTCGCCAGGGCGAGTTCGCACGGGTGGGCCCGGCGCTGCCGGAACTGCTCGGACGGCCCGCGCTGCCGCTGCGGGAGGTGCTGCGCGCCGCGATCGGTTAGGTGGTGCCGGATTCGGTGGTGGAGGCCCGCACCGGCTCCGTCCGGTGCGGGCTCCGACCGGTCGCGCGGTCCTCGTCCGGCTGGCGACGCGGCGCTCCCGAACCCAGCCGCGACCGCTCCCGGCGCTGCCGCGAGAGGAGCCGCGCGAGGCGGTGGTTCGCCGCCGCGCGTTCGGTTTCCTCCATGTGCTGTCGGATGAAGGCCTGGAC
Source organism: Umezawaea sp. (assembly GCA_035559015.1). Lineage (GTDB taxonomy): Bacteria > Actinomycetota > Actinomycetes > Mycobacteriales > Pseudonocardiaceae > Umezawaea. The sequence continues at coordinate 3,510 of DATMCA010000817.1, forward strand.
GTAGAAGTGGTGCGGGTGCATCGGTGGTGCCTCCGGCGGTGTCGGCGCGGTGGCCCACCCCCCTGACGGGCCACCGCGTGAACCACGATGGGCGCCGGGTGTTGAACGAACACGAAAGGAACATTGAATTCCCTCGTCAACAGCGGTGCGGAGGGGAGAGGGGATGCGCTCGACACCGGGGACCCGCGTGCCGCGACCGGTCAGGTGGTCAGCGATCGACCTCCCCGTCGCGGGCCGCGGGTAGGTCGAAGAGTTCTCGCAGTCCGGCCGTGAGGGTGGCGGGGGCGCGGCCGAGAAGGTGCTCGAAGGCGTCGCTCGTCTCGTCGAGCTGGTCGTCGCGGATGTCGTGGTAGAAGCCGAGGACACGGCGGGAGACGTCGTCGGGCACGCCCGCCCGGTAGGCGTCGGCGAGGTAGTCCTCGTCGGTGACCGGGGTGTACTCGACGGGCCTGCCCGAGGCTTCGGTGAGCGCGGTGGCGACGTCGTCGAAGCCGTACGCCATTGGTGCGGCGACGACGTGCGTGCGGTCCGGGCCGTGGTGGTCGAGCATGCCGTTGGCGAGGGCCTCGCCGAGTTCCCGGCGCAGGGCGTAGGCGACCCTGCCGGTCCCGGCAGGCAGCCGGATGCCGGAGTCGAAGACCCGCGCGCCGCCGACGTAGAGCGGCACCGTGTCGAGGTAGAGGGCGTTGCGGAAGAACACGTGGGCGAGTCCGCTGGTCCGAACGCGGTCCTCGGTGTCGAAGTAGTCGCCCATCAGGGTGTTCGCCGAGGCATGGACGTCGCGCAGTGAACGGCTGGCGAACCCGAGCAACGCGACACCGGCCTTCCGGGCGGCGTCGATGACGTTCTGGTGCTGCCGGACCCGATGCCGGGGGTCGTTGCCGGCGATCAGCAGGACGCGGTCGACGCCGTCCACGGCCCGCTCGAGGGCGTCGGTGTCGTCGTAGTCGCCGACGCGGACCGAGACGCCGCGGGCCGACAGACCGGTCGCCTTGGCCGGGTCCCGGACGAACGCGGCGACCTCGGTGGGGTCGACGCGGTGCAGCAGACGACCGATGACGGCCGAGCCGAGCTGTCCGGTGGCTCCGGTGATGAGGATCATCGGGTGCTTCTTCCTTCGGTCGGGGTGGGAACGGGGGTCGGGGGTCGGCGGGCCCACGTCGGCGCGTGCTCGGGGAGCGGGCCGATCGCCGTGACCCAGGCGGGAACGACCTGGAGCGCGGGGAAGCGGCGCACCAGGCGCATCGCGAAGGGCAACGACGCCGTGGGTGCCTCGGCACCGGGATCGGCCGGGTGCGACGAGTCGCCGCCCCGGCCTGGTCCGGGGTCGGCGGGCTTCGCGGAGGCGGCCGGTCCCGGGGTGGCCGGGTGTGGTGCGGGGGTGGCCGTCAGCACCGCGAGGAGTCTCCGGTGCAGGAGGCGCTGTCCACTTTGGACGAGCGCCGCCGGCCACGAGCGACGTCGTTGCACGCGGCGGAGTGCCGACACGGGAACGCGGCCGGTGCGGCGCAGAGCGGGGGCGAGGATCCGGGCTGTCGCGACGGCGTCGGCGACCGCCAGGTTGATGCCGACTCCGCCGACCGGGGACATGGCGTGCGCGGCGTCGCCGATCAGCAGCAGCCCGTCGGTGTACCAGCGCCGCAGGCGTTCCACGCGCACGTCGAGCAGCTTGACGTCGTCGAGCGAGCGGAGTTCGCCCACCCGGTCGGCCAACCAGGGGACCAGGTCGGCCAGGCGTCGGCGGAACGCCTCGATCCCCGCGGCGCGCAGCCCGGCGTCCGCGCCCTTGAGGATGAGGTAGCCGCACTGCCAGTGGTCGCCCCGGTCGATCATCACCAGGAACCGGCCCGCCGACACGCGCTCGACCCCGCCGATGGGATCGGTGGGGTGGCGCGGCAGGCGGAACCACCACACGTCCATCGGGGTCTCGGACGGCCGGGGCACCAGGCCCGCCGCCGCGCGGACGGTGGAACCGCGGCCGTCGCAGGCCACCACCAGACCGGCCCGCAGTTCGTGGGTGGACCCGTCCGCGCGGTCGGTGAACCGGACGCCGACCACGCGCCCGCCGTCGCGCAGCAGGTCGGTGACCTCGGCCTGGTGCCGCAGCGTGAACGTCGGCTCGGAACGGGCGCTGTCGGCGAGGAGGGCGAGCAGGTCCCACTGCGGCACCATCGCGATGTAGCGGTGCTTGCCGCG
>DATMCA010000818.1:0-3451 GCA_035559015.1 Umezawaea sp.
CATGCATGGTGGTCGTGCCGATGCTGGGGAGTACGCCCGGCGGGTCAACGCGGCCGCCGAGCAGCTGGAGTCGGGGGTGCCGGTGGCCGAGGCGGCGCGGCTGCTGGCGGAGCGGTTCGACTGCTCGGTGCGGCAGGCCCGCCGCTACGTCGAGCGCGCGGGGGAGGCCGGGCGGAGGGAGGCGCCGGAGGTGACGACGGTGTTCACCGTCCGGCTGCCGGCGACGCTGGTGGCCCGGGTGCGGGAGCGGGCGAGGGGGTCGGGCAGCACGATCTCCGCCGTGGTGGCGCAGGCGTTGACCGAGTTCCTGGCGCGGGACCGCAGGAAGCGCCCGCGCCGGTGAACGACCGGGTGGTCGAGACGCAGTTCGTGTTCGACCGCCACGCGGCCACGGATTTGTCGGTGGCCTACACCATCCTCGTGCCACCACGTCGGGTCCGAATCGGTCGGGCCGACCAGGAAGGACGACCCCAGCATGACCAGCAGCATGACCAGCGCGGCGATCTACGCCCGGGTGTCGTCGGCCCGGCAGAAGAAGGACGAGACGATCGCGTCGCAAACGGCGGCGCTGCGCGCACACGCCGAGCAGCTGGGGCTTGACGTGCCCGACGAGTGGGTGTTCGAAGACGAAGGCCACTCCGGCGCCACCCTGGTCCGGCCGGCGCTGGAGCGACTGCGCGACCTCGTCGCCGGAGTCGGCATCGACGTGGTGCTGTGCTACTCGCCGGACCGGCTGGCCCGCAAGTTCGCCTACCAAGCCCTGCTGATCGAGGAATTCACCCGGGCGGGCACGAGGGTGGAGTTCATCAAGGGCCCACGCGGCGACAGCCCCGAGGACCAGCTGCTGGTGCAGTTCCAGGGCATGTTCGCCGAGTACGAGAAGGCGCAGATCCTGGAACGCTACCGGCGCGGCAAGACCCACCGCGCCCAGACCGGGTCGATCAACGTGCTCGGCGGCGCCCCGTTCGGCTACCGCTACGTGCGCAAGAGCGAGCACGCCGGCGCCGGCTACGAGATCATCGAGCACGAGGCTGCGCTGGTCGGCGAGCTGTTCCGCCGCTACGCCGACGACGGCGCCTCGATCGCCGAGCTGACTCGCTGGCTCACCGACGCGCGCGTGCCCACCCGCACCGGCAAGCACCGCTGGGACCGCTCGGTGATCTGGGGCATGCTGCGCAACCCCGCCTACGCCGGGCGCGCAGTGTTCGGCAAGACCATGGTCGTGCACGAATCCCCCGGCCTGAACCGGGTGGCCCGCCTGCAGGGCCGTTCCACCCCACGCGCGTCCAAGACCGTCGACCGGCCCCGCGAGCAGGCCATCGAGATCCAGGTGCCGGCCATCGTGTCGGAAGAGACGTTCGCGCGAGCCGCGCAGCGGCTGGCCGACAACAAGCGCTTCGCCTCCCGCAACTGCAAGCTCCCCTCGCTGCTGCAGGGCCTGGCCGCCTGCTCGAGCTGCGGATACGGCTACTACCGCACCTCCACCCGCACCACCAACAAGAAGATCTACTACTACCGGTGCCTGGGCTCGGACGACTACCGCTACGAAGCCGGCCGGGTCTGCGGCAACAAGCCGGTCCGAGCCGACTACCTCGACACGGTCGTGTGGGACCACATCACCGGGCTGCTGGCCGACCCACAGCTCATCCGCGCCGAGATCGACAAACGACTCGACACCGCCCGCCACAGCGACCCTGCCGTCCGTGAGCGGCAGCGGCTGCAGACCGCACTCGCCCAGGCCAGCGCCACCGTCACGCGCATGATCCAGGCGTTCGGCGAGGACCTGATCACCATCGACGAGCTCCGCGGCCGCATGCCCGACCTGCGCGCCCGCGAAACCAACATGCGCAACCAGATCCAGGCGCTTGACAACCAGCTCGCCGACCGCCAGGCCTACCTCAAGCTCGCCGCCGACCTCGAAGGCTTCCTCGCCCAGCTGCACGCCAAGGCCGAGACCTCCACCGTCGAAGAACGCCAACGCGTGCTGCGACTACTCGTCAAGGACGTCCTCGTCGGCCCGGAGAAGATCACCATCACACACCGCATCCCCATCCGCGAACGCGTCAACAGCGACCGCCACGACGCCAACAGCAGCGACACGGAGGGTGACCATCCCGAACATTGCCCATTGCGTTGGGGGCGTGATGTCGCCGTTGCTGTCCAACGTGGCCTTGTCCGTGCTGGACGAGCACGTTGCCCAGATGTCCGGCGGGCCACGATCTACCGCGGTCGAGCGGGCAAAGCGCAAACGCCACGGTGACGCTAATTATCGTCTGATCAGGTACGCGGACGATTGGCTACTGTTGGTAGCTGGAACCCGTGAGCACGCCATCGACGTGCGCGACCAGGCGGCCGCGGTTCTCGCTCCGATGGGCCTACGCCTCTCGGAGGAGAAGACAAGGATCACCCATATCGACGAGGGTGTCGACTTCCTGGGGTGGCGCATCCAGCGCCATCGCAAACGCGGCACTAACCGGCGCTACATCTACTGGTATCCATCCCGGAAGGCCGTAAAGGCCATCACCGGGAAGGTGAAGATGCTGTGCCGACGAATGGACACAAACCAACCGTTGGATGCGCTGCTTCGGCAGCTCAACCCAGCGTTGAAAGGATGGTGCACCTACTTCCGGCCGGGCATGTCTTCGCGCACGTTCTGCTATCTCAGCTCCTATCTATGGAGTCGGGTGTTCGCATGGCTACGCCGAAAACATCGCCGGGCCACCTGGAAGGAACTCCGCCGCCGCTACTGCGGAGGCAGATGGTGGCCATCTGGCCAGGAACTCGGGATGTTCAACCCCGCCAAGGTGCGCACCACGCGGTACCTCTACCGAGGCGTCAAGGGCATCCCCTCCCCCTGGCCGCAGGCTGAGCAGACATCACTGGTCTGATAACGGGACTTGTGGAGAGCCCGCTGCGTCGACGAGGCGCACGGCGGGTTCGGGAGGCGGCTCGGGGAAACCCACCGGCGGAAACGCCGGCAGGGCGCCCCGGGTCGACCTCACCGGCCGGGTCGAAGCTGTCAGGACGCGATCGAGGCGCTGTTCAACACGCTGAGCGGCAAGAACGCGAAGCGGTTGTGGATACTGGACGCGGACCTGTCCGCGGCGTTCGACCGAATCGACCACGGCCACCTTCTCTCCATGCTCGGCTCGTTTCCCGGCAGGGATCTGGTCCGCGCCTGGCTGAAGGCGGGCGTGTTCGAGAAGGGCAAGGGGTTCACCCCGACCGAGGAGGGAACTCCCCAAGGCGGGGTGATCAGCCCGTTGCTGCTGAACGTCGCCCTCCACGGGCTGGAGGAAGCCGCCGGCGCACGATATCGCAAAACCGGCCCGCAGGCCGGGATAACGATGCCGGGCGCCCCGGTGCTGGTGAGATATGCCGACGATTTCGCGGTGTGCTGTCAATCCCGGCAGCAGGCCGAACAGATCAAGGCGCGGCTGGCCGAGTGGCT
>DATMCA010000819.1:0-4069 GCA_035559015.1 Umezawaea sp.
ACGGGCCCGCAGACCGGCGGCCAGGATCGCCGCCTCCACGGCCGCCTCCAGCTGGTGCCCCGTCTTGCCCTCCCGCACGGCCCGCTCCCGGAGACCGGCCACCGCCTCGGGGTCGAGGTAGGCCTGGAGCGCCAGCCGACCGTCGCGGATCTCCACCACCCGGCGGTACAGCCGCAGGTCGAGGTCGCGGGGGTCGAGCCGGTCCAGCAGCGGAGAGCGCGGCGGGGACAGCGCGATCTGCGGGTTGGCCCGGTAGAGCGCCAGCCACAACGGCCTCAGCCGCTGGTAGGTGACGAACCGGTGGACCCAGGCGGCGATCACGCCGTCACCGGACACGCGCAACCGGGGCAGGGACGCGGACAGCAGCACCAGCACGAACGCCACGAGCGTGAGGTACTTGTCCATCACGGACGTGAACGTGTTCGAGTACGGCAGGTCGAACCGCCGCGCGGTGAAGAACAGTCCTTTGTGGACGTGGTAGGCGATGATGGCCACGACGCCGATCGTGCTCATCCACAGGCGCAGCCGGACCGCCGGGCGTTCGGCGTCGCACAGGTTGAGCCAGCTCAGCCTGCCGAGCTCCACCAGCGCCGGCATCAGGCCGACGAGGTAGACCAACCAGTACTCCAGCACCAGCGGCCGATCCGCGTAGTAGATGTTGAACTTGACGTCGTTGACGGGGGTGTCGGCGAGCGCGAACAGCACTCCCGTGCCGACCACGGAACCGGCCACCAGGAACCGCAGGCGCCACGACAACCGGACCGGCTCGCCGCCCTCGCGCATCCACAGCAGCAGGTTCCGCGCGGCCCACGCCGCGATCAGCACCATCCAGTGGCTCAACGGCTTCGCGGCGTTCGGGATGCCCAGCAGGTCGCCCGCCGCCTCGTAGCAGCCGGGCGCCTGAAGGGTGAAGGAGATCGCGAGCGCCCCCAGGTAGGTCAGGACGAGCCGCTTGCTCCTGTCCTCCGCCGAGTTGCGCACCCGGTTGAGCAAGAGCCTGCCGATCAGAGCCACCCACGCCAGGCCCGGCGGGCCGTACACCCGTGCGGCTTCACCCACGCCGGGGAGCCTCCGGCCAGAACAGCGCGTCGCCGACCCGGTCGTCCAGCGCGTTCCCCGTCCGGACACCGGCCCCGGCGCTGATCGCCCGGTGCGCGATCAGCGACGCGAGCAGTTCGGCTTCCCGCTCCTCGTCCGCGCTGTACCCGGTGCGCTCCAGCACGCGCCGCACCATCGCCGGGTCCAGGTCCGGCAGCAGCGAGCGCATGTGGTCGGCTTCGGGCAGCGTGTCGCGGAAGTGGTCGCAGAGCAGGTGGCTCAGCTCGTGCAGGATGATGTGGTCCTGGTGCGGCGGCGTCGTCGCCTGCTCGTACAGGATCAGGTCCATGGTGTCGGTCGCGACCCACATCCCCATCACGTCGGGGAAGTCGCTCGTCGGCACCAGGATGATCGCCCGAGATCTTCGCTCGGCCACGAGTTCGCACAGCGCGCGGACGTCGAACGGTCGTGGAAGCGGCAGCGTCGACGCGATGAGCTCACAACGACGGCGCAGTCGCCGAAAACTGACGGTGATGGTGCCCCCAAGGTCAGTGGCCGAGCTTGTCAGAGGTCCGGCTCCGGAAGCTCCGGCAGGCCCTCCAGTTCGCGCACCCGCTCGACCATCTCCGTGATCGCGACGAGGCTCTTGGCCGACAGTCCCGAGGCGCGCAACGCGATCTGCCGCACCGAGCTGTCCCGCACCGCCGTGAGCAACGCGAGCTCAGCGTCGATGCGGTGCGTCGTGTCGTCGTCGAAGAAGTACGCGGGCGGCACGCCGAAGAACCCGGCGAGCGCCTCGACGTGCTTCATGGTCGGATTATTCCGCAGACCGCGCCGCAATTGCCATATGTAAGTCGCGGAAATAGTCGGACCACCACGAGCCCGGATCGCCTCGGCGACCTCCTCGAACGAGTACTCGCGCCCACCACGCGGCTTGATGGTCCGAAAAAGGTGATCGACCCTGGCCGCGAGGGGCTCAACGGCTTCGGCGTTCACCTCGGACGCTTCGTCCGACATGCATCCTCCTCAAACGGAGGTGCGAAGTGTACCAGCTCGTCAACTCTCGTGGCACAGAACAATCATAGACCATGATCTCAGTTGACGGCTGATAATTCGAACCCGTCTCACGTGGGCCAACCAGGGCCAGACCGTCGATCCCACGGGTTGCCACGCGGTCGCAGAGGTGGTGGGACTGCGGCGCTGGACGATCGACGGCGCTGAACGATCGTTGGCCTCCTGCAAGAAACTCTTCACGTGAGACAGGCTCCTGGTGCTCACCATTGGGAAACGGAATGGGTCGCGATTGCTCGGGTTGATGCCATTCGGCCATTCGCAGCATCGAGATGGGCTTGGACGTGTGCAGGACTGCCTTGGCTGGTCCAGCGAGCGTGTCGGGGCACTTTGATGGCCTCGATCACTGCCGTGAACCGCGGTCTGTCACCGCGTTGCCCGACGGCGACCAGCAACGCCAACGGCCACCGCCCCTGCTCGCACAACAGGTGAACCTTCGTGCTCCCCCGCCCCTCGACTGCCCAGGATCGTGATCCTCGTGAGTGGCCGGCCAGGCTTCCGCCCGACAGGCAGCAGCGGTTGCAGCAGTGCCCGCACCGCGTCAGTCAGGTCCGCCTGGCCCGTCGCCGCCACAGGGTGTCCGTCAGAGGGGTTGGACCTTGACCCGGATGTTGGACACGGGCGATGCGGCGTGGGTGAGCGTAGCCGGTGTCGAAGACAGGCTGTTCTCATAGTCGATCGGGAACATCTGTCCGAGGTAGCAATGACGGCGTCGGGTGTTGTGGCGATGTAGCCGGCCGAACGCGGCCAGCCCGATTCCGCGCATGACCCGCGCGACGCGCTTGTGGTTGACCACACGCCCGGCGTCGCGCAGTTCGGCGGTGATCCGCGGGACGCCGTAGGTGCCGGTCGAGTCGCGGTGGATCGTACGGATGCGGGCCGCCAGGCGGGCGTCGGCGACGGTACGAGCCGCCCGGTCCGGCGCGGTGGTCTTCCAGCGGTAGCAGTTGGACCGGGCGAACCCGATGACCCGGCACAACCGCTTCACCCCGTGACGGCGCTGACGGCTGGCAACGAACCGGGAGCGGCTCACCAGCGCGTCTCCCCGGCGAAGTACTTCGCCGCCTTGCGCAGGATGTCGCGTTCCTCCTCCATTTCGCGGATCCGCTTGCACAGCGTGGTGTTCTCGCTCTCCGGTGATGCCGGCATCGATGCGACCACCGCAGTTGTCCCGGTCATGACGGGTGATCCGGTGTGCTGCGCATTGTCGGTCCGGATCCAGTTGCGCAGCGTCTCGTGGTTGATCCCGAGGTCCCCGGCCACCGACTTGATCGTCGCGTCCGGTCGGGACCGGTAGAGCGCGATTGCCACCCGGATCGCAGGAGCCAAATGTGTCTGGTGTCCAACATCCAGGGTCGAGGCCAAGGTAGCGACACCGCTGGTCATCGCCTTTGAAGCACTACCTCGGGCGGCCCGAGGAAAGCGTTTGCAGTGGGTGGGTTGTGCGGGATTGGGCATGGCGATGGCCGTGGAGGAGATTGTCGGGTTCGGGTCACCCCGGTTGGGCGAGGGGGCGAGGGGGCGAGGAACTGTCGGATGAAGGTGTGACACACCAGTGCACCGGTGTGGGGAACGCTGGTCGGAGTGGGCCGATGAGGCTTCCGCGTCACCGTGGATGGTTCACAGGCTCTGGTTGGTGAGTTGGAGAAGGATACTGCGCTGCCGGCGGTGTAGGAGAAGGGCACTGTGCCGCCAGGTCGTGGTGTTGCTGGTGGTGTCGGGGGCGGAAGGGCGGGGTGGTGGGTGATCGGTCTGCCGGGTTTCTTGTGGAATCCGGCAGACCGATCTGGTGGTCAGCGGCGCCAGAAGGAGGTGCGGCGCTTGGGTGAGGGATCGTTTGGGGCGAAGCCTTCCAGTACCTGTCGGGCGTTGGTCCAGAGCGTGTTGATGTCGCCGCCTGCGAGCAGGGTCGCGACGAGCTGTCGTAGTGGTTCGTAGGTGGGACGGGTCAGGTGGGCCA
>DATMCA010000820.1:0-17265 GCA_035559015.1 Umezawaea sp.
GGGGCTCCGCTGCCTGCCCACCTCGCGGTGGATCGCCTTCAGGTGGTGGGCGATGTCGATCATCGGTGGTCCCTCTCCGGTCGTCCGGTGCCGTGTGCGCGGCCCAGTCTGACAGATGGGACTTATATAAGTAAGGGGTGATTTAGAGTCAGGGGACGAGGAGGCGCTCGGCGTCGGTCTCGCAGACGTGCGCCTGCTGGGCGAAGTCGGTGATGAAGGAAGCGAACCGGGAGGCGCGGTCGGCGAACGCCGCGGCGTCCTCGGGGGTGGTGGTCGTGGCGGCGTTGTCGGCCGCCGTGATCACGTAGTCGAGGGTGAAGGTGGCCAGGTCCGCGTAGGCGGCGGCGTCCTTGGCGAGCCGGGCCGTCACGTCGGCGGCCCACGCCTTGTCCTCGTTCGCGGGATCCGCCGCCGCGGCTTCCCGTGCGATGCGGGCCCACTCCGCGGTCGCCTCGGACGAGGCGACCGCCGCGCGCTGGTCGACCGCGGCCGCTCTCGCGGTCTCGGCGGCCCGTTCGGCGGGCGTGGCCGTGGCAGAACTCGTCGACGTCCCCGCGGCGTCGGCCCCCGCGGCGGGCGCGATCCCCATCGTCACCGCGGCGGCGAGCGCCAGTACACCGGCAATGCGTGCAGTCCCAATGGGATCGACGCTACCGAAAAGTCACGCCCGGTCGGCGGCGGCGATGTCCCGGACGACGTTGCAGGGCGCGGCCGGGTCGAGCGAGTCGAGCCTGAGCGCGGAGCGCTGCATGAGGCAGCGCAACGTCCGCCGGTCGGCCTCGTCGAGGTCCTGAAGCACGTGGTCCTGGGCGCGCACGATCAGTTCGCGCAACTGCTCCAGGCGTTCGACGCCCTTGTCGGTGGCGACGACCTGACGACTGCGCCGGTCGGCCGGATCGGGGCGGCGGGTGAGCAGGCCCTCGCGCTCCAGGTCGTCCAGCAGGTACGTCATGACCGTGCGGTCGCAGCCGATCTCCTGCGCGATGACGCTCTGGCTCACCGGGGGCCGCCTGGTCGACGCCTCCAGCACCTGGTGACCGCGCGGGCCGCCGGGCAGCGTGCCCGTGGCCTCGTTCGCGGCCTTGAGGTAGGCGCGGAAGACGACCCCGAGCGCCCAGCCGAAGTCGCGGCGGAGGGCGTCCCCCTCCAGCAGCTCGTGTGAACGCTCGATCGCCATAGCCGCAGCTTACACCGCGTTTGGTCGTCCGGGCATATTTTCTACTTGACAGATGTTCTGCTGGACAGACTATATTCGGGACAACGCACTTGAGGGAGGGGCAGAGCATGTCGGACCACGTCGGAGACGGTGGGTGGGTCACCCGCCGGACCGGGCTGGTTCCCAGCACGGCCCCGAGCACGCGCACCAGCGAGAAGTCGGTGCTGAGCGAGCACGACCGGCCCACCGCGCCGGAACCCGACGACGCCGTCAGGTTCACCAGGCGCGGGTTGAGCGCGGGCCACCACCTCATCGCCGTGCACGACCACTACCGCGCGGAACTGGCGAAGGTCCGTCAGATCCTGCGGAGGGTCAGGGACGGGGAGACGGCGATCGGCGCGGCGCGCGGCGAGATCAACGGGCTGACCATCCGCACCACCGACTGGCGCCTGCACGGCGCCTGCCAGGCCCAGTGCGCCTCGCTCACCCAGCACCACGGCATGGAGACCGGGCAGATCTTCCCCCATCTGCGGCGCAGCCAGCGCGACCTGGCCGCGGTCCTCGACCGCCTGACCGACGAGCACCACGCGATCCACACCGTGCTGGAGGGCGTCGACGCGGCGCTCATCCACCTGGCGGGCGATCCGACCGACTTCGGCCCCATCACCGAGGCCGTGGACCTGCTCACCGACACGTTGCTGTCGCACTTCGCCTACGAGGAGCGCGAGCTGGTCGCGCCCCTCTCCCGCCACGGATTCTTCCCCGGCCAGCTCTGACGGCCGAGGTCACACAACAGGAGCAGAAGAACATGAGCAGGCTGTTCGAAGAGACCACCGTCGGCACCGTCAAGACCGCGAACCGGATCGCGATGGCGCCCATGACGCGGAGCCGCGCGACCCGCGAAGGCTACGCGACCGACCTGATGGCGCAGTACTACGGCCAGCGCTCCACCGCCGCGCTGATCGTCACCGAGGGCATCCAGCCGAGCCTGTCCGGCCAGGGCTACACGAACACGCCGGGCCTGCACACCGAGGAGCAGGTCGAGAGCTGGAAGCCGGTCGTCAAGGCCGCTCAGGCCAACGGCGCGGCGTTCTTCGCCCAGATCATGCACTCCGGCCGCATCGGCCACCCGGAGATCGCCGGGTTCCAGCCGGTGGCGCCGTCCGCGGTGCGCCCGGAGGGCCAGGTCTTCACCTACACCGGCCCGCAGGACTACGTGACGCCCCGCGCGCTCACGCACGACGAGATCGTGGACATCATCCAGGACCACGTGGCCGCGGCCCGCAACGCCGTCGCGGCCGGGTTCGACGGCGTCGAGATCCACGGCGCCAACGGCTACCTCGCGCAGCAGTTCCTGTCGGTCAGCGTGAACCAGCGGACCGACGAGTGGGGCGGCTCGGTGCAGGGGCGCATCAAGTACGCCGTCGAGGTCGTCCGCGCGGTCGCCGACGCCATCGGGCCGGAGCGGACCGCGCTGCGCATCTCCCCCGCCAACCTGATCCAGGGCATCGAGGAGGGCGACTCCCGCGAGCTGTACCTCGCGCTGCTCGAAGCGCTGCGCGACCTGCCGCTGGCCTACCTGCACATCATGGAGGTCGCGGGCAACCGCGAGCTGACCAAGGAGCTGCGCGCCGCGTGGCCGCACACGCTGGTGCTCAACCCGCACCGCGACGCCAACCCCCTGGCTCCGCACGAGGCGGCCCAGGACGCGCTGGAGGACGTCGGCGCGGACCTCATCGCCTTCGGGTCGTCGTACCTGGCGAACCCGGACCTGCCTGCCCGGTTGGCGACGCAGGGCCCGTACGAGGCCCCGGACCCCTCGACCTTCTTCGGTGGCGACCACACCGGCTACCTGGACTACCCGACGCTGAAGGACTGACCTCCTACGCGGAAGCGCCCCTCGACCACGTGGTCGGGGGGCGCTTGTCGTCGCTCTTGGGGATTGGCCGCGGCGAGTCCTGCCAGGACGATCGCGGCAAGTCGTTCGAGGACACCCGGAGCGGACGGACCGACCGTCTCGTTCGGGCGGAGGCGAGTGGGTCCGGACGGTGCACGACGGTGGGCACCGTCCGGAGTGGACGGGTGGGTCAGTCGGCCGGGGACACCGTGACCTGCCACTGGACGCACGTGGGGCGGGCGCCGTCGGTGCGGAGGAAGTCGTGCGCGGCCTGGCGGACGTAGGCCGCGGGGACTTCCGCGTTGGAGGGCATCGGGTGTGGCTCCCCCCGGTGGTCGTAGGTGAGTTCGCTGCCGTTGGGCGGCGTGCCGTTCGTGCTGATCACGGCCCCGGACTTGTCGGTGTGCCCGACTACGCCGCGGTTGTGGTTCAGTCCGACGTGCAGGATCGCCCACGACCCCCGTTCTCTCCGGGAGATCTGGAGCAGCGGGGGTGCTTGTGCAGCCGCGTGTTCGCGGGTCATCCGGTCGAGCAACACGTCCAGGTCGTCAGCACCACGAAGGCTGATCAACTCGTCGCCGTACCAGGCGTTCAGGGCCACCATGGCAAAACCCTAGCTGGCGATCACCGGACGCGGGACTCCGACTTCACGAGTTTCGCAACGCAGGCGACAATTTCTTCGGGTCGTTCGAGCGGGAGCATGTGGCCCGCGTCCGGCACGACCAGCGCTTCCCCGCCGACGGCCTCGGCCAGGTCCCTCGCGTTGGACTCGGGGCACAGCCTGTCCTCGTCGCCGACGATCGCGACCACCGGCTTCTCCCCCGCCACGGTGAGCGCCGCTTCGCGGTCGTAGCGGTCGACGGCCGGGCGGAACAGGGCGACCGTCGTCGGCCAGTGCGCCCAGACCATCTCGGCGGTCAACTCGACGTCCTCGGCGCGCGGCTGGTCGCCGAACAGCCACCACCGCAGGCCCGCCGTCTTCGCGGGCTCGATCTTCTCGCGGACGGCCCGCACGATCGGTCCGAAGGCGCGTTCCAGCTCGCGCACCAGCTTGCCGACGGCCTTGGGCCACGCCAGCGACGTCTCGGCCAGGCCGGTGGTCGCGGTGGAGACGAACACGACTCCCGCGACGCGCTGCCGGTAGAGCCTGGGGCGGCGTTCGGCCATGGCCATCACGGCCATGCCGCCCATGGAGTGCCCGACGAGGATCACCTGACCGGTGGGGACCGCGCGTTCGAGCAGTTCGCCCAGGTCGTCGGCCAGCCGCTCGATGGTGGCCGTGTCCTTGGTGGCCGGGTCGGACCTGCCGTGTCCTCGGTGGTCGTACGCCACGACCTGGCACGTCGGGCTCAAGCCCTCGACCACCCGCCACCACGTGCGGTGGTCGAGGGCGTAGCCGTGCGCCAGCACCACGGTCACGGCGGCGTCCGGATCGCCGGAGCGCACCACGTTCAACTCGGTGCCGTCCTCGAGCAGCATTCCCAGCCCCTCTCGCGTCGGTCTGCCCTGTCCAACGACACCGGCGCGGGAACGTTATGCGCGCGAACACCCCGATGGCGGCTTGCGCGCGGTCCGTACCCTGCCGATCTACTGGGTAGCGACCCTTCAGCGGAGGCGGCCATGAGCCAGCAGGACTCGCTCGTCCACTCGTACCTGTTCCTGCGTCGGGCGATCGGGTTCGTCGGGGTGGCGCTGCCCGTCGTGCTGGTGGCGGGCGTGCTGGTGACCAGGGGCGAGTTCCTGGACTCGATCAGCGGCTACTACTACAGCTCGATGCGGGACGTGTTCATCGGCGCGATGTGCGCGGTGGGGGCGTTCCTGCTCTCCTACCGGGGTTACGACCGGCTCGACAACCTGACGGCGACGGGCGCGGGGGTGGCGGCGGTCGGGGTCGCGCTGTTCCCGACGACACCGCCCGACACCCACACCCCGACCCAGGGCGTGGTCGGGGTGGTGCACCTGGTGTTCGCGGCGGTGTTCTTCCTCGCGCTGGCCTACTTCTGCCTGGTGCTGTTCACGAAGTCCGACAAGCCGCAGCCCACGCGGCGCAAGGTCCAGCGCAACCGTGTGTACGTGGTGTGCGGGTGGGTGATCCTCGCCTGCCTGGTGCTGATCGTCGTGACGAACCTGCTCCCCCACACCGAGCTGCACCTGGCGCTGTGGCTGGAGTCGGCGGCGATCCTGGCGTTCGGTTTCGCCTGGTTGACCAAGGGCGAGGCGATCCTCGGGGACATGGGCTAGAACTCGAAGCCGCCCGGACGGCCGGTGCGTTCGGCGATCAGGCCCGCGAGGGTGGCGATGGCGATCTCCGGTGGCGTCCGGGAGCCGATGTTCAGGCCCACGGGCCGGTGCACGCGGGCGACCTCGGCCTCGGCGACGCCGAGCGCCGCCAGCGCCTCGACGTGCGGGCCGGGGTGGCGGGGGTTACCCAGGACGCCGATCCACCGCGACCGGCCGGCGAGCGCGTCGCGCAGGACCTCGCCGAGTTCGGGCCGGTGGTGGTCGGTGACCACGACGTCGGTGCGGTCGTCGAGGTCGGGGAACGCGTCGGCGCCGTCGCGGGCGGGATCGGGGTCGACAAGCAGCGTCCGGTAGCCGAGGTCGGCGCCGTAGGCGAGCAGGTAGCGGGCGACCGGTGAGGCGAACACGGCCACGAGCGTGCGTTCGGTGGACTCCGCCGGTACGTCGCCGTGCGCGACCGCGCAGGCCTCTGAGGTGGTCATGGACCACAGTCTCGCCGCACCAATGCCGGACGTCCACAACCGGCCCCAAGCCCGCGATCTGCGCCGATAAACACTTTTCGGTCCACAGGTTTCAGACCACAGGACCAAGTGGTCGCTCTTGACCTTCGTCGTCCGACGCTCCAACCATGGGATGGCCCTAACAGGAGAGCGCTCTCACGAAGCACACCCGGTCAACGGGGATTGGAGTGGCTAGTGCGCACCCGGAAATTGCTCCACCTGCTCACCGCGCTGGCGGTGAGCGTTCCAGTCGTCCTCGGCGTCGCCGCGACGGCCCAGGCAGCGCAACCGCCGAACCTGCTGCCGTTGAGCGTCGCGAACAACTCGGGGCGTTCGGAAGAGGTGTTCCTGTACGTGCTGGGCACCGACCTCGCCAGCGGGAAGCTCGGCTACGTCGACGAGGCGGGCGCGTTCACCGCGTGGAGCGGTGGCGCCAACCCACCCGCGCCCGCCCCCGACGTGTCTATCGCCGGACCGGGCAACGGCTCGGCGAGGACGATCCAGCTCCCCCGCGGGATCTCCGGCCGGATGTACATGTCGTTCGGCCGGAAGCTGACGTTCCTGCTCGCGCAGGACGGCGGCCTCGTGCAGCCCGCCCCGTGGGCCGCGGGCGACCCCAACCGCGACGTGCTGTTCGACTGGAGCGAGTTCACCTACAACGACGCGGGCCTCTGGCTCAACAGCTCGCAGGTCGACCAGTTCGCCGTGCCGCACTCGGTGTCGGTGACCGGTGAGCGCGGCACGAGCACCAGGGGCGAGCTCAAGCCCGGTGGCCGGGACGCGATCCTCGACGCGTTGCAGAACGAGCCCGGCGACTGGGGCAAGCTCGTCCACACCCGCGCCGACGGCACCAGGCTGCGGGCGTTGGCGCCGCGGCTGGCGATCGAGGGCGACGGCGGGTTCGACGCCGGCTACCTCGACGGCTACCTGACCGACACCTGGAACACCTACCGGAACACCGACCTCACGGTGGTCCCGTTCGAGTTCCAGCCCAACCTCAAGTACACCGGCCGCACCGACGGCAACGGCGTCCTCCAGTTCAAGGACACCACCGGCAAGCAGGTCGCGTCGTTCCCTCAGCCGTCCACCAAGGACGTCTTCGGCTGCGACGGCAAGCTCGCCGCGCCGAACGACGACGTGGTCGGCCCGCTCGCCCGCACCCTGTGCGCGGCGCTGCACCGCTCCACGCTGGGCTTCCTGCACACCCAGCCGACCTACCGGGGCGAGGAGTTCTACACCAGGCCCGTGACCGACCACTACTCCAAGGTCATCCACGCCAACATGGTCGACGGCAAGGCCTACGGGTTCGCCTTCGACGACGTCGGCAACTTCGAGTCGCTCGTGTTCGACGGCGTGCCGAGCTCGGTGACCATCACGCTGACGTCCTTCTAGACCCTGCACCGAATCCCTGCACCGTGAGGGGTGCCGCCCGCGTGGGCGGCACCCCTCACGCGTCGGGTCGAATCGACCCCTGGAACATTTCCCGCGCATCACGGAATTCTCATGGTCGCCATTCACCGAAATTGCACCGGAAGCAGGAGCGGAATTCGACTGTCCGGCCCAGCGGAATTGACCCCAGGGCCGCTCGCGAGGGGGCCCGCACGGCACGTTGGCGCTGTTCAGCGCAAGCGGCGACCGGCCCGATCCGATCACTTCCACCGCGCAAGACGGCCTCGTACCCGTGTATTTGCCAATGTCGGGCTTGTTTCTTCCGTGTAACCCTTCCGCGTCCGCCTGAATCGGTTTACTGTCCCGAATGTGAGAGCGCTCTCACCCCCTTGTCTTCCCCCGGTTTTCCCTGCTTGGAGGTGGCACCCCACGTGATTCGGAGCCCTCAAAGAACCGGCCGGCGCCGTCCGCGCTGGCGTGCGACCCTCGTCGCCCTCGCCCTGGCCGCGTCCTCGACCCTCTCGGGGGCGGGAGTCGCGGCGGCCGCGGACGACTACACCCAGTCGGCCACGTCCCTGAACGCGACCCAGGCGCAGATCTCCTTCACCCCGACCACCGCGGCGGTCTACGTCGACGTCCACTACGTGGTGTCCGGGCAGGGCCAGCAGAACTTCCGCATGGACCTCAGCGGCGGCACCTGGCGCAAGACCGTCAGCGGCCTGTCCACGGGCAACGCGATCGACTACTGGTTCACCTACGAGAAGAACGGCCCGCAGTACGACACGCCGCACTTCTCCTACACCCACGGCGGCGGGTCCACGACGGTCGCCACCCCGACCTTCTCCCCCGGCGCGGGCACCTACGCGTCGACCCAGTCGGTGACGATCTCCACCGCCACCTCCGGCGCCACGATCCGCTACACCACCGACGGGTCCACGCCCACGGCGTCCTCGACGCTCTACGGCGGCGCGATCACCGTCTCGTCGAACACCACGCTGAAGGCGATCGGCCTCAAGTCCGGGTCGACCACCTCCGCGGTCGCGACGGCGGCGTACATCATCGGCACGCCGGTGGCCACGCCCACGTTCAGCCCGGCGGGCGGCCAGTACGCCTCCGCGCAGACCGTGACGATCTCCACGTCCACCTCGGGCGCGACGATCCGCTACACGGTCGACGGGTCGACGCCGACGGCGTCCTCCACGCTCTACAGCGGCCCGATCAGCGTCCCGTCCACCCGGACGGTCAACGCCATCGGCATCAAGTCCGGCAACGCGAACTCCGCCGTGGCCAGCGCGACCTACACGATCGGCACCTCCGCGGGCTGCCCCACCCAGTCCGACGTGCCGAACTTCGGCCCGAACACCCGCATCTTCGACCCGAGCATGTCGGCGGCGTCCATCCAGTCGCAGCTCGACGCGGACTTCAACGCGCAGAAGGACACCCTGACCGCGCAGATGGCCAACCGGCGGGTCGCGCACCTGTTCAAGCCCGGCGCCTACAGCGTCCACGACGACGTCGGCTACTACACCTCGGTCGCGGGCCTCGGCCAGAACCCCGGTGACGTCGTCATCAACGGCGCCATCACGGTCGACGCGTTCAACGAGTCCGACCAGGGCGTGGCGCTGCAGAACTTCTGGCGCTCCGCGGAGAACATGGCCGTGAACCCGATCGGCGGCTCCAACCGCTGGGCCGTCGCCCAGGCCGCGCCGTTCCGCCGCATGGACATCCGCGGCAACCTCCAGCTCTACCCGGCCAGCTACGGCTTCGCCAGCGGCGGCTACATCGCCGACACCAAGGTGTCCGGCCAGACCGCCTCCATCTCCCAGCAGCAGTGGTACACCCGCGACAGCAACCTCGGCAGCTGGGCGGGCGGCGTGTGGAACATGGTCTTCTCGGGCACCCCCGGCGCCCCGGCCACCACGTTCCCGAACCCGCCGGAGACGACGCTCGCGACCACCCCGGTCTCCCGCGACGTGCCCTACCTGTACATCGACAGCGCGGGCAAGTACCGCGTGTTCACGCCGTCGCTGCGCACCAACGCCTCCGGCGCGAGCTGGGCGAACGGCTCCACCCCCGGCACGTCGATCCCGATGAGCCAGTTCTACGTGGTCAAGTCGGGCGACACCGCGTCGTCCATCAACTCCGCGCTCTCGGCGGGCTGCAACCTGTTCTTCACCCCCGGCGTCTACCACCTCAACCAGACGCTCAACGTGACGAAGGCCGACACCGTCGTCCTCGGCATCGGCTACCCGACGCTGATCCCGGACAACGGCGTCAACGCCATGCAGGTCGCCGACGTCGACGGCGTCAAGATCAAGGGCCTCCTGTTCGACGCGGGCACGACCAACTCGCAGGCCCTGCTGACCGTCGGCCCGTCGGGCTCCTCCGCGAGCCACGCGAGCAACCCGACGACGTTGCAGGACGTGTTCTTCCGCATCGGCGGCTCCATCGCGGGCCACGCGACGACCAGCCTGGTCGTCAACAGCCACAACACGATCATCGACCACATCTGGGCCTGGCGCGCCGACCACGGCAACTCGGGCACGTGGGGGTGGACGCAGGCCACCGCCGACACCGGGCTGATCGTCAACGGCAACAACGTCCTGGCCACCGGCCTGTTCGTGGAGCACTACCAGAAGACGCAGGTCGTCTGGAACGGCCAGGGCGGCAAGACGATCTTCTTCCAGAACGAGATGCCCTACGACGTGCCCAACCAGGCGAGCTGGAACCGACCCAGCGGCCGCAACGGGTACGCCGCCTACAAGGTCGGCGACAACGTCACCTCCCACGAGGCGTGGGGCCTGGGCAGCTACAACTTCTTCAACGTCAACCCCTCGGTGAGCGCCTACAACGCCTTCGAGGCGCCCAACAACGCCAACGTGCGCTTCCACAGCCTGTGCACGGTGTCGCTGAACTACCAGGGCACGATCACCCACGTCATCAACGACACCGGCGGGGTGACGCCTCCGGGCACCGTGCCGGTCAACGTGGTGAGCTACCCCTGACCTGACCGCTCGACGGCAGGACCGACCACGCCGGTCGGGTGGGCCCCACGGGCTCGCCCGACCGGCGTTCGCCGTTCAGCAGCGCTGGTAGGAGTAGCCCTTCTCGCCCGGCCGCACCAGGTCTCGGTCCCGGACGATCGTCGCGCGCGGCCGCTCCGCGTACCCGCACACCCCGCGCGCGGGCAGGTTGTCCGTGTACTCCACGGCGAGCACCCGCTGCCCGTAGACCGCGGTGTACTCGGCGCACTCGTCGAACGCCACGCACTCCTCCGCCACCGCGAAGTCGAACCCCACCTCGTCCTTGCCGCGCCGCCCCAGCGCCGCCGCGTTCTTCTGCCCGATCAGCAACCCCTTGTCGTGGGCCGCCTCGGCCAGCTGCGTCGCGAACGCCAGGTTGTTCTCCACCGTGAGCGCTCCCCGCGACCGGGTGTCCGAATCCAGGTTGTCGATCTCCACGGCGTCGAACCCCGCCTTGGCGCAGGCCGCGATCGTGGCGCCCACGATCGTCGCCAGCCGGGCCCGCTTCTCGACGGTCGACGTGTCGAGCAGCAGCTCGTCCGGCCACTTCGGGTCCACGACCGGCTTGCCGTCCTTCGCGAACAGCACCAGGTCCGCCCGCTCGCGCAGCCAGGCCTCGCGCTCGGCGGGCTGCGTCTGGAAACCGTTGACGTAGCACACGTTGTACAGCCCGGCCTCGGGCTGCGCGGTGCTGTCGCGGACCACCATCGTCACCCCCTCGGGCGGCGGATAGGCCCCTCCGAGCTGGTAGTCCGACAGCGCGCCGACCGGGAACATCCGCGCGGCGGGCGACTCCGGCACCGACACCTCCCCCACCACGGCGGGCTGCGGCCGCACCGAGCAGGCCGCGAACGCCAACGCGGCGGTCACCACACCCAACGACTGCCTGAGCGGTGGCACCACGACTCTCCCCGGACTGCTCGGCGAACGGACTGCCGAGACCCTACTGAGCACCGCCCGTGAACGAGCACTTTTACCCCCGCACGGCGGCGAACCGCGAGAACAGGACGAACGCCGCCTCCGCCGACCGGACTACCCCCGGAACCCGCTAACCCACTTCGGTCGACGAACCTCTCGCTTCCGGCCCCCGCCGAACGGCCGCCGTCGTAGCCTTTCCGCCATGGCCACGCACTGGACGCTCGGCTGCGACGCCGCCGATCCGCACCGCCTCGCCGCCTTCTGGGCCCATGCCCTCGGGTACGTGGACGAGCCGGGTTACGACGCCCCCGACGGTGCGTCGATCATCGACCCGGAGGGCCGGGGTCCGGCGATCGGGTTCCTCCGGGTTCCGGAGCCGAAGACGGCCAAGAACCGGGTGCACATCGACGTCCGCGTCGCGGGCGAGCCGCCGTGGGACATGGCCGTGCGCGAGCGGGCGATCCGCGAGAAGGTCGCCGACCTGGTCAACGCCGGTGCCTCGGTCGTGGGCGAGGAGTCCTACGACGGGTACTACCTCGGCCACGTCGTGATGAACGACCCCGAGGGCAACGAGTTCTGCGTCGCCTGACTCCCCGCGGTCCTGCTCGGGAAGCCAGGCGACGATCATCTTCGGTCTACACTGAAGCTATTGAGAATCTCTAACCGATCAACGCTTCCAGACCGCTCGCCTGGGTGCGCCAGTCGACCTGGTTCGAGCTACCGCCCGCCCACCGCTGCCCCAGCCGGTTGAGCGGGTCGCGGTCGGCGGCCCAGATCGAATCGGACTGCGCCTGCCCGAACCGCTGGTAGGCGGCCGACCCCGTGGCCTGCGCGAGATCGGCCAGGTACCGCGCGAAAACGCCCTTGAACTGCTTCTGGTTGTCGTCGCACGCCCGTGTCCCGGTGTCGCACGACTCCGTGAGCACTCCCCCGACGACGAGCACCGGGCTGGTGGTGCCCGCGTCGGCGAGCCGTTGAGCGCCGGAGAGGTACCGCGCGTCACCGGTCGCGCGCCACGTCTCCAGCAGTCCGCCGATGCCGAGGCCCTGGTTGTAAGTCCAGACGGTCTGCCCGTTGTTGCGGCAGTCGCCGGTCAGGCCGTCGTTCACCAGGCCGGCCGAGTTGATCATACCGCTGGCCAGGTACCAGTCCCCCGCCGTCCGCGCCCGCTGCCCCCACAGGGCGTCACCAGCCGTCCGGTTGTGCACCGCCGCCACGAGCCGCAGGTACAGGCCGATGGTGACCGCGTTCTTGTACGTGCGCTCGCGGTCCCACCACACGCCGCCACCGCACGTGCCGGTGTCCCAGAACTGGTGCACGTACGCGGCGATGGTCGTCGCCATCGACAGGTACCTGGCGTCGCGGGTCAGGTCGTACGCGGCGATCCAGGTGAGCCCCCACCAGGCCGTGTCGTCGATCGACCGGCTGATGAAGTTGCCCTCGACCGGGTCCGAGCTGCGCTGGCCCGCGGCGAAGGTGCCGCGGTTGACGTCGAACGTGCGCGCGATCATCCAGTCGTACTGGTGGTTGCCGGTGCGCGCGGCGAAGGCGGTCAACGCGGTGAGCGTCGCCGCCGAGTTCCACCAGCTGCTCGGCCACCACGCCGTGTTCGGGTTGTAGGAGTACGCCAGCGCGTCCGCCGCCGCGGCCGTGCGGGTCGGCGCCGGACGCGCCCAGGCCGTGCAGCTCCCCTGCGCGTGCGCGGCTTCCCGGCCGCACGCCCGCACCGCGCCGCCGTAGTGCCTGCCGCGCGGGTCGCGGGTGGCGAACATCGTCGTGCGGGTGCCCGCGCCGGACGTGACGCTGGTGCGGCCGAGCGACGAGCCCCCCGGCCAGGTCGCGCCGGAGTCCCACGACCGGTCGAGCCAGATCTCGTCACCGGGTCCGCCCGCCTCGATCGTGCCCCACGCCATGGCGTTCCGGTCGACGTGCAGCTTGATCACCCGACCGAACAGCGTGGTCGACGGCACCGGTTGCGCGTCGCCGTTGGCCTGGCCCGCGTCGGTGCGGTCGCAGGTCACGTCGCACACCGTCGGGTAGATCCAGTCCGTGCACACCACGCCCGCGCCGTCACCGCAGGCCCGCAGCAGGCCGCGCTGGTGCGCCACCGGGTCGGTCACGTTGTACATCAGCGTCCTGGTGCCGGTCCACGAGCCGGGGATGGTCGCCCGGCCCAGCAGCCCCTCCCAGGTGGCGCCGCCGTCCCAGGACCGGTCCAGCCAGACCCCGTCCCCGGCGACGCCGTTGTCGATCGACGCCCAGCCCATCCCGTCCACGTCGGAGACGTGCAGCACGACCCGACGGCCGTTGACCTGCCGTTCCGGCACCGGGAAGATCTCCTGCCGGGCCCGCGACGGGTCCAGGGTGTCGCACGACAGCACGCACACCACGGCCGCCGCGGTGGGCGCGGTCTCGGTACTGGGCACGGTCTCGGTGCTGGGCGGGGCGACGGGCGCGAGCGCGAGCAGCAGCGAGGTGACGACGACCCTGATCACGACAGCCTCCACAGGTGGTCAGCCGTGCCGTTGTCGTCGTACTGCACGACCTGCGCGGAGTTGTCGTAGGACATGTCGGAGACCCCGAGGACCTTGCCGCTGTTGGCGTTCTGCACCCGCCAGAGGTCGTCGGTGTCCGCCCGCAGCCGCCACAGGTGGTCCGCGGTGCCCGTGTCCCCGAACTGCACGACCCGCGCCGAGTTCGCCGTCGACATCCCGTCGACGCCCAGCACCTTCCCCGAATGCTCGTTGCGGATCCGGAAGTAGCCGTTGGCGTCCGGCACGAACCGCCACAGGTGGTCCACGGTCCCGTTGTCGTCGTACTGCACCACTCGCGCCGAGTCGGCGGTCGACATCTGGTCGACGCCCAACACCCTGGTGGAGTTGAGGTTGCGGATCCGCACGGCACCGTCCGGGATGATCCGCCACAGGTGGTCGGCCGTCCCGTTGTCGTCGAACTGCACCACCCGCGCCGAGTCCGCCGTGGACATCACGTCGACGCCCAACACCTTGCCGGAGTTCACGTTCCGCAGCCGGAACCAGCCGTCACCGTTGTCGACCAGCGTCCACCGGTGGTCGGCGGTGCCGTTGTCGTCGAACTGCACGACCTGCGCCGAGTTCGCGGTGGACATGCCGTCCACCCCGAGCACCTTGCCGGTGCGCTCGTTGCGCACCTTCACCTTCCCGTTGCCCAGGTCCACCAGCCGCCACAGCCGGTCGGCGCCACCGTCGTCGGCGAACTGCACGACCCGCGCGTCCGAAGTGGACAGCACCTTCCCGCTGTTCTTGTTCTGCACCCGGCACAACACCCCCGGCGTGCCCCACGTCCTGGCCCCACCGGTCTGCGGGAACGAGGTGATCCGCAACCGCGCGGCCCCCATCGGCACCAGCTCGACGGTCCGCTCGGCCCCCGTCGTCGTCACCGGCCCGTCGGACAGCGTCGCGACGACGTTCTCGCCGTCGACCTCCCAGTCGGGGATGTCCCGCACCTTGGCGCTGATCCGCAGGGGCACCGAGGCGAGCGTGAACGGGTCGGTCACCGAGCCCCCGGTGGCCACGGTGAACTGCTGGTCGGGCGTCAACCCGACGTTCCAGGCCGACCCCGGCCTCACCTCGTACTCCGGCCAGTCCGCGCTGCCCGCGTACCGGTTCCACCGCTCGTCGAACCGCAGCGAGAACGTCAACGCCCCGAGGTCGACGGACACCGCGTTGTGGTTGCGCGCCCACACCCGCGTGCGCGGCGCCATCGGCAGCCGCAGCACGACCTTGTCGCCGTTCGCCCACGTCCGGTTCACCGACACGAACCGCGGCACGCCCTGCGCCGCCACCGCGGTCCCGTTGACCGTCAGCGACGGGTTCGGGCACCACCCCGGGATCCGCACGGCGAACGGGAAGGCCACCGCCCGTGGTGTGCTCACGGTGAAGGTGATCGTGTCCGTGAACGGGTAGCCGGTGTCCGACACGACGGTCACGACCGTCCCGTCCCCCACCTTCGCGCTCACCCGCGACGGCCCGTGCAACGCGGCGGCGAGCCCACCGTCGGGCGTCGCGAGCCACATCTCCTCGACGTAGTACGGCCACCCCTGCCCGTAGTTGTGCGGGCAGCAGCGGTAGTTGTCGACCCCCGGCACGAACGCCTGCATCGCGAAGTCGTTGTCGAACTGCCGCCGCCCCTTCGCGCCGTTGTCGAGCTGAACCACGTTCGCGCTGGTCACGTAGTGGATCGCCTTGCCCTGCGCGTCCAACGACGCGGGCAGCATGTTGAACGCCAGTTCCTCGGTCCGATCCCCCCACACGGGGTCACCAGTGGTCCGCAGCAGCAGTTCGTGGCTCGCCATGAACTCCACCACCCCGCACGTCTCGAACCCCTGCCTCGGATCCCCGTAACCGGGCCGCGAGTTCTCGTCCCCGGCGAACCCGCCACCGGGGAACTGGCCGTACTGCGCCATGATCGAGTCGTAGGTCCGGTACGACGAGCCCCGGTGCAGGTCGTCACCGGACAGCACCCAGTACTGCGCGGGTTCCCGGAACCCCTGCGCGAAGTTCACGTTGTGCAGGCTCGCGATCCGGTCGACCCAGTTCGCCGAGCGCTGGTGGATCCGCCGCGTCAGGTCGAGCAGCGAGGTGTCACCGGTCCGGTTGAACAACCAGTAGATGACGTCGATCGTGTCACCCCACCGAGTGGCCCCCCACCCGTCCGAGAACACCCCGTCGGGCTGCCCCGCCATGAACCGGAAGTACCGCGTCAACATCCCGTCGACCCGCGTGTCCCCGCGGTATTCGGCCCACGAGCGCAGCGCGTGCAACATCGGCATGTGCGGCCACAGGTCGGCGTGACCGTTCTGCGCGGTCCGCAGCCTCGACGGCCCGAAGTACCCGTCCGAGGCCTGCGTCGCGATGACCGCGTTGATCCACCGCTCGGTGTCCGCCAGGACACGCGCGTTGCCGGTCACGTACCCAAGATCACCAAACCCGCGCAACCAGTACGGCACCTCCTCCCACCCGTCGAGGTCGGCCCGCGTCCAACCCGTTTCGCCGAACCGGAGGAAGTGCGAGAACTCCTGGTACCGCCCGGCCAGACCGGTGACCTGGCGGTCGAGCTGCGTGGCGAGCCAACCGGCCGGCCGAACCGCTCCCGGCGGCAGACGGAGGTAGGACGAGGGGCGCAGGGGTGCGCGGTTGACGGGGTAGTGGGCGGTGGCGGCCTGGGCGGTCCGCTCGACCACCAACACCCCGCCCGCGGTCAGGAGACCGCCTCGGAGGAACGTTCGACGTGGAATCGACATGGCTGTGCTCCCGGTGCAGGGTGGGTGCGGCCTGAGGTGTCGAGACGAGAGGGGCTGGTCGGATCGTAGCGTTTTTACAACGTTGTGCCAACGATGTAAATATCCGGGTTCGTGCAGGTGGGAGCGGGAAAGGCGGGCGGGGTGGGAGCGGGAGAAGGATTGGGCGGGACGAAGGGGGTGGGGAATCGAGTAGTGAGCGGGAACGGCAAGAAGTGGCGTGGGCAGCCGGTGTCGCGTGTCGTCGGTTGTTCGACGGTTGGGTCGCTGTCGGAGAGCGGCGTTGCGAGTCGTGCCGCAGCAGCGTTGGTGTCGGCTGAGGGCGGCCGCCTGCCCACTCGCAGGACACGACCGACTGGGGGAGCAGCCTGCGCCGAATGCGCGTACGGTCCAATCGTTCTCGGATTCGCCAAACGGGGGCACCATGAACGGTTTGAGCCTCGGGATCACGGAGTCGGGGGCAGCCCTGGGCTGCTGGACCGCACCGTGATCGACAACCCCAAAACTGAAGGAGTCCAAGCCATGTTGACCAAAGCGCTTCTCGTACGTCTCGAGGCACTACCAGGCAAGGAAGCCGAGCTCGCTGAGTTCCTCACCAGGGCGCGGTCGATCGTCATGGAGGAGCCGGGGACCGTCGCGTGGTTCGCCATCCGGTTCGGGCCTTCGTCCTTCGGCGTGTACGACGTGTTCCCCGACGACGAAGCCCGGGACGCCCACCTCGCCGGAGGTGTGGGTCAGGCCCTCGGGCCCAACACCGGGGTCCTGTTCTCCGAGCCGCAGGTGGAGAAGATCGACATCATCGCCGACAAGATCCCGTCGTAGCAGAGCCCTCAACAAGGCAGCCAGGCACGAACCCTTGTCCC
>DATMCA010000821.1:0-11060 GCA_035559015.1 Umezawaea sp.
GCTGACGGGCCGGATCTCGCTGCGCACGCACCCCTGGCTGGCCGATCACGCGGTCACCGGCACGATGCTGCTGCCGGGCACCGCGTTCGTCGAACTCGCGATCCGCGCGGGCGACCAGGTCGGCTGCGACCGGTTGGAGGAGCTGACGCTCGAAGCGCCGCTCGTGCTGCCCGAGCGCGGAGCGGTGCACCTCCAGGTCGTGGTCGACGCGGACCGGGCCGTGGCGATCTACTCGCGGCCCGACAACGACGACGTGTGGACCCGCCACGCCACCGGGACCGTCGCGAACGGGCAGGAGGACGCCGTCGAGCTGACCGCGTGGCCGCCCGCCGGCGCGACCGAGGTCGACCTCGACGGCGGCTACGACCGGCTGGCGGACCGCGGTTACGGCTACGGCCCGGTGTTCCGCGGGCTGAAGCGGTTGTGGCGCGGCGGTGACGAGTCGTTCGCCGAGGTGGTGCTGCCCGAGGAAGCGGGGGAGTTCACCCTGCACCCGGCGCTGCTGGACGCGGCGCTGCACCCGTTGCTGCTGGACGACGCCGAGGGTGTCGTGCTGCCGTTCGCCTGGTCCGGTGTCCGGGTGCACGCGACCGGTGCGACCGAGCTGCGCGTGCGGCTCACGGTCACCGGCGACACGGCGGCGTTGGCGATCGCGGACGCCACGGGCGCGCCGGTGGCGACGGTGGAGTCGCTGACCATGCGGCCCATGGCCGATGGTGCGCTGCGCGACACGGGTGAGGGCTCGCTGTTCCACGTCGAGTGGGTGC
The DNA here is from genome assembly GCA_035559015.1 of Umezawaea sp. Lineage (GTDB taxonomy): Bacteria > Actinomycetota > Actinomycetes > Mycobacteriales > Pseudonocardiaceae > Umezawaea. The sequence goes on from DATMCA010000821.1 coordinate 768, forward strand.
CGGTGCGGCCCGCCGGGGTCGCGGAGTCCTTCGACGAGGTCGAGATCACCGGTGGCGACCTGCGCGCGGTGACGTTCCGCGCCCTGGAGGTCGTGCGGGAACGGCTGGAGTCGGACGGCGCCGAACTGGTGGTGGTGACCCGGAACGCGGTCGCCGTCACCGCTGAGTCCGATGTGGACCCGGCGGCGGCCGGGGCCGTTGGTCTGGTGCGCACCGCGCAGACCGAGAACCCCGGTCGGTTCGTGCTCGTGGACCTGGACGACGACGAGCGTTCCCGGCGGGCGTTGCCCGCCGCCGTCGCCACGGGGGAGCCGCAGCTCGCCATCCGGGGCGGCGAGGTCTTCGCCCCCCGGCTCGCTCGCCTCCGCGCGGCGGAACCCGCGGTCTGGGACGCGCGGGGCACGGTGCTCATCACCGGCGGCACGGGTGGGCTCGGCGCGTTGGCCGCCCGACACCTGGTGGTGCGGCACGGCGTTCGCCGTCTGGTGCTGGTCAGCAGGCGCGGACTCGACGCCCCCGGTGCGGCGGAGCTGCGCGACGACCTCGTCGGGCTCGGCGCCGAGGTGGCGGTGGAGGCCTGCGACGTCGGTGACCGGGAAGCGTTGGCACCACTGCTCGACGGCGTGACGGCCGTCGTGCACACGGCGGGCGTGCTGGACGACGGCGTGGTGGCGACCATGACGCCGGAGCAGGTCGAGAACGTGCTGCGGCCCAAGGCGGACGCGGCCTGGCACCTGCACGAGCTGACGAAGGACCGGGAGCTGACGGCGTTCGTCGTCTACTCCTCGGTGTCCGGGCTCATCGGTGCGGCGGGCCAGGCGAACTACGCCGCCGCCAACGCGTTCCTGGACGCCCTGGCCCAGCACCGCCGAGCCGGCGGGCTGCCCGCCTCGTCGCTCGCGTGGGGGTTGTGGTCCACCGGCAGCGGCATGACGCAGGCCATGGGGGACAACGACGTCGCCCGCATGGCCAGGGCCGGTGTGGCCCAGCTGTCCGCGGCGGACGGCATGGCGCTGTTCGACGCGGCGGTGGCGCACGACGGTTCGCCGGTCGTGCCGATGCGGTTCGACCCGGTGTCGCTGCGCGCCGCCGACGAGGTGCCCGCCCTGCTGCGCAAGCTCGTCCGGGGCAAGGCCAAGCGGAACCGGAGCGCGTCGGCCGCGACGCGGGGCTTGGCGGAGCTGCCCGCCGCCGACCGGGAACAGGCGCTGGTCGACGTCGTGCGCGGCCAGGTCGCCGAGGTGCTGGGGTACGGCAGTCCGGCGGACGTCGAGCTGGACCGGCCGTTCAAGGGGCTCGGGATCGACTCGCTGATGGCGGTCGAGCTGCGCAACCGGCTCGTCGCGGCGACCGGGATGCGCCTGCCGACCACGCTGGTCTTCGACTACCCCACGCCCAGGGAACTGGTGGGCTACCTCGTCGTCGAACTGGTCGGGGACGTGGCCGTCGCCGAGGCACCGAAGGTGGAAAGGGTGGACGACGACCCGATCGTCATCGTGGGCATGGCCTGCCGGTTCCCCGGTGGCGTCACGTCACCCGAGGAGTTGTGGCAGCTCGTCGTCGACGGCCGGGACGCGGTCGGGGGCTTCCCCGACCGCCGGGGCTGGGCCGACGACCTCTACGACCCGGACCCGGAGCGGTCCGGCAAGAGCTACACCCGTGCGGGCGGGTTCCTCTACGACGCGGACGAGTTCGACCCGGCGTTCTTCGGGATCTCGCCACGCGAGGCGCTGGCGATGGACCCGCAGCAGCGGCTGCTGCTGGAGGTCGCCTGGGAGACCTTCGAGCGGGCGGGCATCGACCCGACCTCGTTGCAGGGCAGCAGGACCGGTGTCTTCGCCGGGTCGATGTACCACGACTACGCGCCACCGGTGGAGCGGATCCCCGCCGAGCTGGAGGGGATCCTGCTCACCGGCAGCACCGGCAGCGTCGTGTCCGGCAGGCTCTCCTACACGTTCGGCCTGACCGGACCCGCCGTCACGGTCGACACGGCGTGCTCGTCGTCGTTGGTGGCGCTGAACCTCGCCGCGCAGGCCCTGCGCTCCGGCGAGTGCGACCTGGCGCTCGCGGGCGGCGTGGCGATCATGTCCACGCCCGGCACGTTCGTCGAGTTCTCGCGGCAGCGCGGTCTGGCACCGGACGGCCGCTGCAAGTCGTTCGCCGCCGCCGCGGACGGGACCGGGTGGGGCGAGGGCGTTGGCCTGCTGCTGGTGGAGCGGTTGTCGGACGCTCGGCGGCTCGGTCACGAGGTGTTGGCGGTGGTGCGGGGTTCGGCGGTGAACCAGGACGGTGCCTCGAACGGGCTCACCGCGCCGAATGGTCCGTCGCAGCAGCGGGTGATCCGGCAAGCGCTTGCGAGCGCGGGTTTGTCCACTTCGGACGTGGATGTGGTGGAGGCGCACGGGACCGGGACGCGGTTGGGTGATCCGATCGAGGCCGAGGCGCTGCTGGCCACCTACGGGCAGAACCGGTCCGAGCCGTTGTGGTTGGGGTCGTTGAAGTCGAACATCGGTCACACCCAGGCCGCCGCGGGTGTCGCCGGGGTGATCAAGATGGTGATGGCGATGCGGCACGGTGTGCTGCCGCGGACCCTGCACGTCGACGCTCCCTCACCGCACGTGGACTGGACCGCGGGCGCGGTCGAGCTGCTGAGCGAGGCACGGGAGTGGCCCGAGGTGGACCGACCCCGACGGGCGGCCGTGTCGTCGTTCGGGGTGAGCGGGACGAACGCCCACGTGATCCTCGAAGCCGCCGAACCGGTGGACGTCCCGGCGGTGACGGCTCCGGCCGTGGTGCCGTGGGTGGTGTCTGGCCGCACCGAGGCCGCCCTGGACGCGCAGATCGCCCGCCTGCCCCGCGAATTGCCCGCTGCGGATGTCGGGTTCTCGTTGGCGACCTCGCGGTCGGTGTTCGAGCACCGGGCGGTGCTGCTGGACGGCGTTGAGGTCGTGCGCGGTCAGGCATCGCCGGACCGCCGGGTGGTGTTCGTGTTCCCCGGTCAGGGTTCGCAGTGGGTCGGGATGGCCGAGGGGTTGTTGGAGTCGTCGCCGGTGTTCGCCGCGTCGATGGCGGAGTGCGATGAGGCGCTGTCCCGGTTCGTGGACTGGTCGCTGCTGGACGTCGTGCGCGGAGGCGATCTGTCCCGTGTCGATGTGGTGCAGCCCGTCTTGTTCGCGGTGATGGTGTCGCTCGCCGCCGTCTGGCGTTCGCTGGGCGTCGAACCTGCCGCTGTGGTGGGGCATTCGCAGGGCGAGATCGCCGCGGCCTACGTCGCCGGGGCGCTGTCGTTGGATGACGCGGCGCGGGTGGTGGCGTTGCGGAGCAAAGCGATCATCGCCTTGTCCGGACTGGGCGGGATGTTGTCGGTGCCGCTGGCGGCCGAGCAGCTCGTGCTCACCGACGGACTCTCGATCGCGGCGGTCAACGGGCCGTTGTCGACCGTGGTGTCCGGTGACATCGACGCGCTACTGGCGTTGCGGGACCAGCTCGTCGCCGACGGGGTCAAGGCCAAGGTCGTCCCCGTGGACTACGCGTCCCACTCGGCTCACGTGGAGGAGATCGAGGCCGAACTGGCCGAGGTCCTGGGCCCGATCAAGCCTCGCTCGGGATCGGTGCCGTTCTTCTCCTCTGTGACGGGGGACTGGCTGGACACGGCCGGGATGGATGCCGGGTACTGGTACCGGAACCTGCGCCAGACCGTGTTGTTCGAGGACGCCGTGCGCGGTCTGCTGGCCGCCGACCACAGCGTGTTCGTGGAGTGCAGCGCGCACCCGGTGCTGACGGTGGGTGTCGAGGAGTCGGTCGACGCCGCAGGGGCGAACGCCGTGGTCCTGGGATCGCTGAGGCGTGATCGCGGTGGCCTGGACATGGTCCTGACCTCCGTCGCACGGGCCTTCGTGCGCGGGGTGGACGTCGACTGGAGCGCGCTGTTCGGGGCCGGTCGCCGGGTGGACCTGCCGACGTACCCGTTCCAGCGCGAGCGGTTCTGGATCACGCCGTCCGGCGGCTCGGGTGACGTGTCGTCGGCCGGGCTCACGACGGTCGAGCACCCGTTGCTCGGCGCGGCGGTGGACCTCGGCGGCAGCGGTGCGGTGCTGACCGGTCGGATCTCGCCGCGCACGCACCCCTGGCTGGCCGACCACGCCGTCCGGGGAACGGTGCTGCTGCCGGGGACGGCGTTCGTGGAACTCGCGGTCCGCGCGGGTGACCAGGTCGGCTGCGACCGGGTGGAGGAGTTGACGCTCGAAGCGCCGCTGGTCCTGCCCGAGCAGGGTTCCGTGCAGGTGCAGGTCGTCGTCGGTGCCGACCGCGACCTGACGATCTACTCGCGGCCCGACGGCGACGACGGGTGGACCCGGCACGCCACCGGCTCGTTCGGTGCCGAGGCCGGACCGGGTGAGGCCCTGACGACGTGGCCGCCCACCGGTGCGGCCGAGGTGGACGTGACCGACCTGTACGACCGGTTGGCCCGGCGCGGGTACGAGTACGGGCCGGTGTTCCGCGGGCTGGAGCGCGTGTGGCGGGCGGGCGACCAGGTGTTCGCCGAGGTGGTGCTGCCCGCGGACGCGGACGCGTTCGCGCTGCACCCGGCACTGCTGGACGCCGCGCTGCACCCGTTGCTGCTCGACGACGACGCGCCGCTGGTGCTGCCGTTCTCGTGGTCCGGGGTGACCGTGCACGCCACGGGCGCCACGACGCTGCGGGTGCGGCTGTCCCCGATCGGTGCGGACGTCGTGTCGCTCGCGGTGGCGGACGGCACGGGTGCCCCGGTGGCGACGGTGGAGTCGTTGGCGCTGCGGCCGTTGACCGACACCCTCGGTGCCGGTCGGGACTCGCTGTTCCACGTCGAGTGGTCCGAGGTGTCCGCCGGTGACCCGGTCGGGACCTACGCGGTCCGGGAGTTCGGCGGCGGGGACGCCAAGGCGGAGGTGCTGCGGGCGGTCGAGGTCGTTCGGGAGCACCTGGCCGACGAGGACTCGCTGCTCGTCGTGGTGACCCGCAAGGCGGTCGCGGTCCGCGGTGAGTCCGATGTGGACCTCGCGGGCGCGGCGGTGTGGGGCTTGGTGCGCAGCGCGCAGACGGAGAACCCCGGCCGGTTCGTCCTCGTGGACCTGGTCGGTGACGCGGAGGTGATCCCGGCCGCCGTGGCGACCGGTGAACCGCAGCTCGCCGTCCGCGGTGACGCCGTGCTGGTGCCGCGCCTGGTCCGGGCCGGCGGTGACGCGCTGACGCCGCCGAGCGGTGCGCGCGAGTGGCGGCTCGGCCTGTCCTCGCGGGGCACGATCGACAACCTGGTGCTCACGCCGTGCCCGGAGGTCGCGGAAACCCTTTCCCACGGCCAGGTCCGCGTCTCGGTGCGGGCCGCGGGGCTGAACTTCCGGGACGTGCTCATCGCGCTCGGCATGTACCCGAACGAGCAGGCGCTGCCCGGCAGCGAGGGCGCGGGCGTGGTGGTCGAGGTCGGCCCCGGCGTCACGGACCTGCGCGCGGGCGACCGGGTGTTCGGCTTCCTGACCGGTGGGTTCGGGCCGGTCGCGGTCGCCGACCGGCGGCTGCTGGCCCCGATGCCGCACGACTGGACGTTCGCCCAGGCCGCTTCGGTGCCGGTGGTGTTCCTGACCGCCTACTACGGCCTGGTGGACCTCGGAGAGTTGGGTGCGGGGCAGTCGGTGCTGGTCCACGCCGCGACCGGCGGCGTGGGGATGGCCGCGACGCAGATCGCCCGGCACCTCGGCGCGGACGTGTTCGGCACCGCGAGCCCCGGCAAGTGGGGCACCCTGCGGGAATCAGGGCTGGCCGACGACCGCATCGCCAACTCCCGGACGCTCGACTTCCACGACGAGGTCCTGGCGGCCACCGGAGGTCGCGGTGTCGACGTCGTCCTGAACTCGCTGGCACGGGAGTTCGTTGACGCGTCGCTCCGACTGCTGCCGCGCGGCGGCCGGTTCGTGGAGATGGGCAAGACCGACCTCCGCGACGCGGCCGTGGTCGCGGCCGACCACCCCGGTGTCGGCTACCACGCGTTCGAACTGCTCGACGCCGGACCGGACCGCGTGCAGGAGATGCTGGTCCAGGTGCTCGCGCTGTTCGAGCGCGGTGTCCTGCGGCACCTCCCCGTCACCACGTGGGACGTGCGCCGGGCCCCGGACGCGTTCCGCTTCCTCTCGCAGGCCAAGCACATCGGCAAGGTCGTGCTCACGGTGCCCGCCGAGGTCGACGGGACGGTCCTGGTCACCGGTGGCACGGGGGTGCTGGGTGCGGTGGCGGCGCGGCACCTGGTGGTGGAGCACGGGGTGCGCAGCCTGCTGTTGACCAGTCGCCGTGGCCCGGACGCTCCCGGTGCGGCGGAGTTGCGCGCCGAACTGGAGGGCTTGGGCGCACGCGTGGAGATCGTGGCTTGTGACGTGGCTGACCGGGCGGCGTTGGCGGAACTGCTGGACGGTGTGGAGTTGTCGGCCGTGGTGCACACGGCGGGCGTGCTGGACGACGGGCTCGCGCGGTCGTTGACGCCGGAGCAGGTGGACGCCGTGTGGCGGCCGAAGGCCGAAGCGGCCTGGCACCTGCACGAGCTGACCAAGGACCGCGACCTGGCCGCGTTCGTCCTGTACTCGTCGTTCGCCGGAGTCCTGGGAACGCCGGGGCAGGCGAACTACGCGGCGGCCAACACGTACCTGGACGCCCTGGCGCGGCACCGGAACGCGCTGGGCCTGCCCGCGGTGTCGTTGGCCTGGGGCCTGTGGGCCGAGTCCAGCGGGATGACCGGCCACCTCGATGACGTGGACGTGCGGCGCATGGCCCAGTCCGGGCTCGTGCCGATGTCCACGCGCGACGGGCTGGCGCTGTTCGACCGGGCCCTCACGGCCGGGCGACCGGCCGTCGTGCCCGCGAAGCTCGACCTGGCCGGGCTGCGTGGCGACGGGGTTCCAGCGCTGTTCCGGGGGTTGGTGAGGCCGCAACGCCGTCGTGGTGTGGCGAGCGTGGCCGAACGCACGGGGTCGTCGCTCACGGACCAGTTGGCGGCCGTGCCGTCCGCGGAGCGGGAGACCGTGCTCGTGGAGGTCGTGCGCGTCGAAGCCGCGGCCGTGCTCGGGCACAGCACCGCGACGACCGTGGGCCAGGACCGGGCGTTCAAGGACCTCGGGTTCGACTCGCTCACCGCGATGGAGCTGCGCAACCGGTTGTGCGGCATCACCGGGCTGCGGCTGCCGACGACGGTGGTCTTCGACTACCCGACACCCGCTGAACTCGCCGAGCACCTGCGCGACCGGATCACCGTGGACGAACCGCCCGCGGCGGACTCCGTGCTGGGCGACCTCGACCGGCTCAAGCTCGTGCTGCGGTCCGGGAAACCCGACGGCGACGAACTCGACCGGGTCGCGGCGAGCCTGCGCGAACTGCTGGACATCTGCGGGACCGGCCGTCCGGCCGACGACCGCGACGACCTCGAATCCGCCAGCGACGACGAGCTGTTCGCCCTCGTCGACGACATCGGCTGACCGATCGGCACTGGGGGAACAGGGACATGGCTGACGAAGACAAGCTCAGGGACTACCTCAAGCGTTCCATCGCCGACGCCCGCGAAGCCCGTCGACGCCTGCGGGAGGTGGAGGAGGAGAGCACCGAACCGATCGCGATCGTCGGGATGGCGTGCCGCTTCCCCGGCGGGGTGCGGTCGCCCGAGGACCTGTGGGACCTGGTGGACAGCGGGACCGACGCGATCGGCCCGTTCCCCGACGACCGCGGCTGGGACGTGGCGGCTCTCCCGGACCGCCTGTGGGAGGGCGGTTTCCTCGACCGCGCGACCGAGTTCGACGCCGGGTTCTTCGGCATCTCGCCGCGCGAGGCGCTGGCGATGGACCCCCAGCAGCGGGTGCTGCTGGAGATCGCGTGGGAGACGTTCGAACGGGCCGGGCTCGCGCCCGGATCGTTGCGCGGCACGCGGGCCGGGGTGTTCGTCGGCGCGACGAGCCAGGAGTACGGGCCGCGCGTGCCCGACGCGCCGGACAGCGTCGAGGGGCACCTGCTGACCGGCACGACCATGAGCGTGGTGTCCGGCCGGATCGCCTACCAGCTCGGGCTGACCGGTCCCGCGATCACCGTGGACACGGCCTGCTCGTCGTCGCTGGTCGCCGTCCACCTGGCCGTGCAGGCGATCCGCTCCGGCGAGTGCACGATGGCGTTGGCGGGTGGCGTGACCGTCATGTCGTCGCCCGGCGTGTTCGCCGAGTTCACCAGGCAGGGCGGGCTGGCGGCGGACGCGCGGTGCAAGGCCTTCTCGGCCGCCGCGGACGGCACCGGTTTCGGCGACGGCGCCGGACTGCTGCTGCTGGAACGGCTGTCCGACGCCCACCGCAACGGTCACCGGGTGCTCGCCGTCGTGCGGGGTTCGGCGGTGAACCAGGACGGCGCGTCGAACGGTCTGACCGCGCCGAACGGACGGGCCCAGCAACGGGTGATCCGCCAAGCGCTTGCGGGCGCCGGTTTGTCCACTTCGGACGTCGACGTGGTCGAGGCGCACGGCACCGGCACGCGGCTCGGCGACCCGATCGAGGCCGAGGCGCTGCTGGCCACCTACGGCCAGGACCGGACCTCGCCGCTGCTCCTCGGGTCCGTCAAGTCGAACATCGGGCACACCCAGCACGCGGCGGGTGTGGCCGGGATGATCAAGATGGTCCTGGCGCTGCGGAACGGGCGCGTGCCGCGCACGCTGCACGTCGACGAGCCCTCCCCGCACGTCGACTGGACCGCCGGTGCGGTGCGGCTGGTGACCGAGCCGCAGGACCTGCCGCCGGTCGACCGACCGTGGCGGGCCGCCGTGTCCGGCTTCGGCGTGAGCGGCACCAACGCCCACGTGGTCCTGGAAGCGGCCCCGGCGGAGGAGGTCGCGGAACGGCCGCGGTACTCGCTGCCCGCGCCGTGGGTCGTGAGCGCCCGGTCCGCGGCGGCCGTGGATGCCCAGGTCGAGCGGCTGCGCTCGTTCACGACGGACGCCGACCCGGCCGACGTCGGCTGGTCGCTGGTGTCGTCGCGGACGGTGTTCGAGCACCGCGCCGTGCTGCTCGGCACGACCGAGGTGGCTCGGGGGCAGGTCTCCGACGGCCGCTTCGGCGTGGTGTTCACCGGGCAGGGGTCGCAGCGGGCCGGGATGGGCCGCGAGCTGCGCGAGACGTTCCCGGTGTTCGCCTCCGCCTACGACGAGGTGTTGGCACATCTGGTGTTGCCGGACCTGGACGTGAACGAGACGGGTTACGCGCAGCCGGCGATCTTCGCGGTCGAGGTGGCGTTGTTCCGGTTGTTCGAGTCGTGGGGTGTGCGGCCGGAGTTCGTGGCGGGGCATTCGATCGGTGAGATCGCCGCCGCGCACGTGGCCGGGGTGTTGTCGTTGGCTGATGCCTGTGCGCTGGTGTCGGCGCGGGCGTCGTTGATGCAGGCGTTGCCGCGCGGTGGCGCGATGGTGTCGTTGGTGGCGGCGGAAGAGGAAGTGCTGCCCTACCTGACGGACCGCGTGGCGCTCGCGGCCGTCAACGGGCCGAAGTCCGTGGTGATCTCCGGTGACGAGGACGCGGTGCTGGCGGTCGCCGCGAGGTTCGAGCGGACCAAGCGGTTGACGGTGTCGCACGCGTTCCACTCGCCGTTGATGGATCCGATGCTGGAGGAGTTCCGGCAGGTCGTGGCGGGCCTGGAGTTCCGTGCGCCGGGGATCGCGATGCACGGTGATGTCACGGATCCGGAGTACTGGGTGCGGCACGTCCGGGAGCCGGTGCGGTTCCTGGACACCGTGCGGGCGCTGGAATCCGGTGGTGTGTCGACGTTCCTGGAACTGGGCCCGTCGGCGGTACTCACCCAGATGATCTCCGACCGCGTCGAGGACCCCGGTGCGGCGGTGGCCTCGCTGCGGGCCGACCGGGCCGAATCGACCGCGGTGTTGTCCGCGCTGGCCCAGGTGTTCACCCGAGGCGTGACCGTCGACTGGTCCGTGCTGTTCGAGGGTGCTCGACGGGTGGACGTGCCGACGTACGCGTTCCACGGGCAGCGCTACTGGCTGGAGAGCACCGCGCCGGTCGGCGACGTCCGCTCCGCGGGCCTGCTGGGCGCCGACCACCCGCTGCTGGGCGCGGCCGTGGAGTTGGCCGAGGGCGACGGGGTGGTGCTGACCGGGCGGATCTCCGTGCGGACGCAGCCGTGGCTGGCCGACTGCTCGGTGCTCGGGGCGACGGTGCTGCCGGAGTCCGCGCTCGTCGAACTGGCCGTCGCGGCGGGGGACCGGGTCGGGTGCGCCGAGGTCGCGGACCT
>DATMCA010000822.1:0-11975 GCA_035559015.1 Umezawaea sp.
CGTAGACGGGCGCCATGAACCGATTGCGCGCCCAGTCATTCATCACTGTCCAATGAAACCTCCGAACAACTCGACCACTCATCGGTCCTATCGCCGGTCACCCGTCGACCGTGTCGCCCGTGACCGAATTTTCACCCGGAATCACCAAGACGCGCGCAGCCGTCCGGAAATACCTCTTCCACATACCCCGTTCGAGTGATTCCACGATATCCCGCGCTCACGTGGAATTCGATCAGCCCGCAATTCGGCACGACGGCGTGGACCCGCGCCCGGCACGATGGCTCGGACGTGCCACCGGTTTCCCCTCGTGCTGCCGGCCACCGGCCGACCGATCACGACATACTGTGCCGAATTCACGTGGTCGGCACCGAGTCGCGGGCGCCGTCCGCGCGGCGACGAGAGGTGAGCGATGGTGGCCGTGAGCGCGGTAGGTCGGCGGGGCGGCATGGCGCCGGTGGTCCAGGCGCGGTTGGCGTTGTGGACGTTCGTGGTGGTCAACCTCGCGATCGTCGAGGTGCTGTTCCTCACGGCGGGGACGGGCAAGAACGACATCCTCACCGTCGCCAAGTTCTTCGGCCTGCACGCGGCGCTGGTCATGATGCTCCAGCTGCTGCTGGTGGCCCGCCTGCCGTGGCTGGACCGCCGGATCGGCATGGACCGGCTCACCTCGTGGCACCGGTGGGTGGGGTTCGGTCTGCTGTGGACGATCCTCACGCACGCGACCCTCGTGGTGCTGGGCTACGCGACCCTGGACGACGCGTCGATGGGGAAGACGTTCCTGGCGCTCGCCGGGGTGCCCGCCTCGCTGCTCGGGATCCTGGCCGCCACGATCGTCGTGGTGATCGGGGCCGTCTCGACGCGCGGTGTGCGGCGGAGGCTGCGGTACGAGACGTGGCACGCCCTGCACCTGCTGCTGTACGTGGCGCTCGGCCTGGCGTTCGTCCACCAGTTGCTCGAGACCACGACGTTCAAGTCGTCGGTGTTCGCGATGGCCTACTGGTGGGCGCTGTGGCTGTTCGCGTTCGGTTCCCTGGTCGCCGGGCGGATCGTGGTGCCCCTGGTGCGCAACTCCCGCCACCAGTTCCGGGTCGCGGCCGTGGTGCCGGAGTCGCCCACCGCCGTGTCGGTGTACGTCACCGGCCGCCACCTGGAGCGGCTGCCCGCCCTGGCGGGCCAGTTCTGCGTGTGGCGGTTCCCCGGCCACAACCACTGGTGGCTGGCGAACCCGTTCTCCCTGTCCGCCGCGCCCAACGGCCGTTCGCTGCGGCTGACCGCGAAGGCGGTCGGCACCACCAGCGCGGGCCTGCGGAACCTGGAGGTCGGGACCCGCGTGTTCCTGGAGGGCCCGTACGGCGCGTTCACGACGCTGCACCGCACCAGGCCGGGCGTGGTGCTGATCGCGGGCGGCGTGGGCGTCACGCCCGTCCGGTCGCTGCTGGAGGAGCACACGCCGGGCGACTTCGTCGTGCTGTACCGGGTGCGCGACGAGTCCGAAGCGGTGCTGCTCAACGAATTGAGCCAGCTCGTCCGCGCCCGCAACGGTCGGCTGCACCTGCTCACCGGCCGGACCGACCAGGGCGCGCGGCCGTTCGAACCGGCCGCGCTGCACCACCTGGTCCCCGACATCGCCCAGCGGGACGTCTACGTCTGCGGCCCGCCCGCGATGACGGCGGCCGTGCTGGCCGGGCTCCGCGCGCTGAAGGTGCCCGGCAAGCAGGTCCACGCCGAGAAGTTCAGCCTCGCCTGATGTGGAACACCCGACACCGAAAATGGACAAATCAAGGAAACTTCGACTCAGCACACCTGGAGAACGCGTAGTCACCCGAAGGGGCCGACCTCGATAATCCGCAATTCCAGTACGTCCACTCACACATGACCTACCACCAGGGAAGACTTGAGCCTTACCATCAACCGTGCGGTCCCCCACTCTCCACCTCCACCCATGCTCAAAGGAAAACACCAGCTCAAAGCACATCACCACCGCGTCACGGAACTACCCTCGACCCACAGTCCATCCGCACCCGATGAGAATTCACTATTCAGTGGAATCAAAGGTTGAACCGGACGGGTTCAATTTCCGTACGTCCGGGTGAAGTCAGTTACAAACTGCGCCGCATTGCCGATAGCAGAGCAGGCGACAATGGTTAGGTTGACCACCGCGCACGCGGGCGAAGGTCGCTCGACGGATCGCGGAGGCACGGTGGCCATGAAACGGGTGTTCCTCAGCTACGCCAAGGAGGACGTAGAGGCTGCGGAACAGCTGGCGACGTGGTTGCGGGAGAAGGACGTCGAAGTCTTCTGGTGGCAGGATCCGGCGCAGCGCGGCGGTCGCATCCGCGGCGTCCTGGAAGAGCAACTGCGCATCGCCGACCACTTCTTCGCGTTGATGTCCGAGCACTACCTGGCGTCGAGGTGGTGCCAGTTGGAGTGCGACGTGGCCATCGGCCGCGACGACATGGTCATCAAGGTCATCCAGGTCGGAGGCGGTGAGCCCAGCCAGGCAGGCTTTCTCGGCATCTACGACTGGCTCAGCCCGGACCACCGGAAGCTGTCTGCGGCGTTGGACTTCGACTCCGGGAACGGTCGACGCGAACCGCCGCCGTTCCAGAACCGCGACGACGAGTTGGCGCAGGTGAAGAACGCGCTCCGCACCTCGGGAGGCCAGGACCTGTGGGTGGTCTTCTCCCCGCCGCGCATGGGCAAGTCGTGGTTCCTCCAACGCCTGCGCACCGAAGTCGAGAGCAGCTGGGAGCAGGTGAAGGTGCTCGACCTGCGACAGGAGCCCGCCGATCTGCGGATCGATCCGGCAAGACTCCTGAACGCCCTGCTCGGCGTCACCGTGGAGCCCAGCGCCGACCGCACCCTCACCCAAGAGGCGCGCCTGGACATCGCCCGGCAGGTCCGCAAACGCCGCCGCACCCAGCTCTACCTGCTGGACAGCGCCGACCTCCTCGACAGGTCCTGCGCCGCCGAACTGCGTTCGGCGCTCTTCCAGGTTCACCGCATGATCGGGCCCACCACCAACGGCGACCGCTTCGGGGTGGTCGTAGGCACCCGCAGGCACAGCGACTGGCGGGGAGTGACGAACGGCCGGTTCGAGCCCGTGGCGTTGTCCGAGTTCACCGTGTCGACCGTTCGCAAGACGATCGAGGGGTATGGACGGACCCGCAACGACGACGAGGCAGCGGCGTGCGCAACCCTGTTGCACGGCACGAGCGAAGGGCTTCCCGCCCTGCTCACGAGTTGGCTGATGTGGGCGAAGGACAAGGACTTTCTCGGCTTGACCGAGGCGGAATGCGCACGGCACTTCCACGAGGTCGTCGACCCCTACGTCAAGAACGACCTGTTGGCCGTCGAGAGCCTCGTCCCCGCGTACGGCGTCGACCTCGCGCGCACGTCGACCATCATCGAGCACGCGTTGCGCGTGCTGGTGGTGTATCGGGTCTTCACGAGGTCGCACCTGAACTCGCGGCTGGAGACGGACGAGCAGTTCGGCCGGGAGATCCGTCAAGCGGGCTGGTCCGTGGACGGACTGTGGGAGGCGGTGAGCAACACGTCCCTGATCGAACAGAACACCGACCTGTGGCGGTGCGTCAACCCGCCCATCCGCCGACTGCTCTACCGGTACTACTACCGCACCGACGGTGACCGGGCCACGGCGAACGCCGACGCCCAGCGCTTCTACCGGGGGTGGATCGAGAAGGCCGCGGGGCTGGAGCAGCCGAAGGTGATGCTGGAGTGCCTGTGGCACGAGACGTCGCGACTGCTGGCGGAACGCCCGCATTCCCTGGGCGACACCCTGCCGGGTCTCGCCGCCCAACTCGCGAGCGAGTTCATCACCTCGACCATGTACGGCAGGGCCGAGATGGGCCAGTTCCTGGAGGCCACGCTTCGCGACGACACCGAACTCCTGCACGCGCTGAGCGGGTACGAGGGACTGCACGACCAAGTCCTGGCATCGATCATCGCGTCGATATCGGAGGATCGCTCATGACATCGGCTTCCAGTTGCGACGTCTACATCCACCGGGCTGTCGAAACGGATGTGCTGGATGCGTTGGACGTGGTGCGGAGCAGCGGCGTGAGCCAGGCCGTGCTGCTCTACGGCCCGGGCGGGGTCGGGAAGACCCGGATGGTCCGCAACCTCGCCAAACGTGAGGAAGCGCCGGAGAACCGGATCGTGTGGGTTCTCCCCATCGACGTGGACGACTCCGAGTACTGGCTGCTGGACAACTTCCAGCGGGATGTCGCCAACCGCCTCGACCCGACGCGGTCTCACTTCGCTCCGTACTTCGACGCCGTGGCACTGCTTCCGCGCTATTCCAGCGAACTGGTCGGGCACGAGACGGTCAACAGCCACTTCTGGAGGGCCAGGGAAACGTTCGTCGAGTGCTACCGGACGTTTATGCGCGACACTGGCACGACCGCCGTCATCACCCTGGACACGGTCGAAGCGGTGAGGAGCATGTACCTCCTGCTGTACCTGACGCAGTGGATGACCTCGCTGCCGCGCACGCTGTTCATCCTCTCGGGCCGCCCGCCCTCGCCCCAGCAGGACCGCGACCCGATTCGCGAGCAATTGGAGGGCAGCCACAGTCCGACCACCACGGTCGAGATCACCATGCCCGGCTTCACCGAGGACGAAGCGATCCGCTTCCTGGACGCGGGACCTCTGGACGGAGCGTTGACCGACGTCGAGAAGCGGCGCCTGGTCGTCCTCGCCGACGGACACCCCCTCTGGCTGGCACTCGCCGTGAACTTCCTGGTGCACAACGATCCGCCACCGGAGATGAGGTCGAACACGGCCATCGACCGGAACCTGCGCGAGTCGTTCCGACGAACGCTCGTGACGCCCTACCGCGACACGGGCTTCTGGTCCGAGGCGATCAAACGTCTGGCGGTGGTGCGGCACAGCGTGAACCGGCACGTGTGGAACCACCTGATGAGTGATCGCGACCTACCGGCCGACGTGGCCGACTCGAACCAGGCCTGGGAACTGCTGCTCGGCCAGCCGTGGGTGCGTCCGCGCGCCAACAAGCGCTACATCACGTTGCACGACGCGCTGGCCGAGGAACTCGCCCAACGACTCATACCGCTCGACGACCAGGACGAATCGTGGCGGGTCGGCCTGTGGCGCAGGGCGTTGTCGGCCTACGAGACGCTCACCGAAGGCGTGGACGAACGCGTCCAGTCCCAGCAGGAACTCCTGTCGAAGGGACTTCGGGCGTTCGACGACACCAGGGACGAGTCGCTCGCCGACTGGATGGCCGAGGTGTACTCGGAGAAGCGTGAACTCGACCAGATGAAGACAGCCGAACTGCACTACCGGCTGCTCGTGGACTTCCAGGAAGGAACGACGGCGTTCCTCCACCTCTACGGCTTGGCCACCAAGCGGCACGACACGTTGTTCCAGGAGTTGATCTGCCACGAGGTGGAGCGCTTCCTCCCTCGCGCCCAACTCGCCACGCCGCTGGAGGACGTGCTCGGCGTGGTGGTGCGTCGTTTCCACCGGTGGCTCGTCGAGGACGCTTCGAGGCGGTACCTGGAGATCGCGCTCGACATCGCCAACTTCCTCACCGGCAACCAGCAACCGGCGGCTGCGCTCGAACTGCTGCGCGACGTGCCGGTCCACCAGGCCGGACCGGAACTGCGTTTCCGCTTGGCGAACGCGCGCGGGAACGCGTGCATGCGCATCCCCAACCAGGTCGACAAGGCCAGCACCTTCTTCCACCAGGCGGGTCTTGAGGCACGCGGCCTCGGCCTGTCGAACAGCAAGCGCCTACAAGCCCAAGCACACAAGGAGTTGGGCTACTACCTGCGCAACATCGGCAAGTGGGTGGACGCCGACGCCGCCTACCTCAAGGCGCGGAATACGATCTCGAAGCTGCTCGGGCCGGGTAGTTCCGACCTGGTGCGCGAGGAGATGGCGTCGATCCAGACCAACTGGGCGTACCTCAAGGCGTTGCAGGGCAACTACGAGGAGGCCCGCAACCTGGTGGAGAGCGCGATCCTGGTTCGCACCAAGATCGGCGATCCCTGCCGCATCGGTATCTCGCTGAGCGTCTCCGGAGAGGTGGACCGCTACGACCGCAACTTCCGGCACTCGTGGAAGGCCTACGGCGAAGCGGAGTCGATCTTCAAGGAACTGGGGAACTGGTCATGGCTCGGGCTCATCTACCAGGAACAAGCCATCTGCCTCTTCCAAGCGCAGCAGGAGGGCATCGACCTGGTCGACAAGCCTCTCGACCGCGCCCGCGAACTCATCCAACGCGCGCTGGACATCTGCCGGGAGTTGGCGATCAGGTCCTACCCGTCGGCGCTCAACCGCGCCGGCCGGATCTGCGGGGCCGACGACGTCGACGTCGGCCTGGACTACCTCGACCAGTCGATCGACGAGGCCCGCAGGATCGCGGACGGGTGGTTCCTCTCGGCCAACCTGATCGAGTACATGGAACTGAGCTACCGTGCCTGGTTGGAGCACGAGGACGACACCTACCGGCGCAAGCTCGACGCTCGCGCCGATGACGTCAGGGAGGCCATCGACACCTACGACTTCCGCGACCTGTGCGGCAGGTGGAACCTGATGCAGGGGCACCTCGTCGCCCGCGACGCCTTGGCGACGCAGGACTGGTCACGGCTCGACCGGGCGGTCCAACACTACGCCAAGGGCTTCGCCGAACTCGCGGACCAGCGAGTCGGGTCGCACGGTGCGTCCGCGATCGCCAGGGAGTTCCGCAGCTTTCAGGACGTCTACGACGAACTGCCGGAGGAGTACCAGACGAACTGGTACGCGAAGCTCCGGTCGGAGTGGTCCGCTTCAGGTGGTGAGGACCGCTTCACATCACTGTTGGCCAGACTGGAACAGCTCTACTGACTCCCCCCGCCGCAGGAGGCATCAACATGGCAGTGCGAGCTCTTGCGCTGTCCAGTTTCGACATTCCGCACGGGCACGAACTGGTGGTGCGCAGCTGTGAGGACTGCGCTTGTCCGGCAACCAGCGAACGCGTGGAACGAGTGCTGGGCGCTCCTCCGGCAGGGGTACTGGTACGGGCAGCCGGAGTGGTGGAACTGCCGTTGGACGGCGAGCACTCGGTGCTGTTCGGGTCCCAGGGCAACGGCGGGGTCGTAGTGGTCAACCGGGCGGCGCACGACGTCTTCCGCGCGTTCGCCACGCCTTCGTCCGCCGCGGACGTCGCGGTGGGGCAGGAGCAGGACGCGTCGGCGGTGATCGCACGACTGGTCGAGCAAGACCTGGTGCACGAACCCGGCCGTGCGTCCTCACGGGTGTTCGGTGAGGCACGCGAACTCACGGCGTGGTTGCACGTCACGAACGCGTGCAACCTGCGCTGCACCTACTGCTACGTGCACAAGTCTCAGGAGGACATGGACGACGTGGTCGCGACGCAGTCCGTGGACGCGTTGGTCAGGTCCGCGGTGACGCACGGGTTCGAGTCCTTGCGGCTCAAGTACGCGGGCGGCGAGGCGAGCCTCAACGCCGCCGTGCTGCTGGCGTTGCACGACCACGCCGCCACCAGTTGTGCTGAGGAAGGCCTCGGGCTGAGCGCGGTCCTGTTGAGCAACGGCGTTGCCATCTCCGACGACTTCGCGGCACAACTGCGATCGCGCGGCATCCGGTTGATGATCTCGTTGGACGGCCTCGGCGCCGCTCATGACGCGCAACGCCCCACTCTCGCGGGCAAGCCGTCGGCCCGGCGCGTCGTGCGCACGGTCGACAGGCTCGTCGCCACTGGATCGTTTCCGCACATCTCGATCACCATCACGAACCACAACACCTCGGATGTCGCGGCGGTCGTGCGATTCGCGTTGGAACGCGACCTGACATTCAGCTTCAACTTCTTCCGCGACAACGACTGCGCTTCACGCTTCGAGGATCTCCAGTACGAGGAACGGGCGATGGTGAGCGGCCTGCTCGACGCCTTCGCGGTGATCGAGGAGATGCTGCCCCCTTGGAGCGTCTTAGGTTCGGTGTTGGACCGAGGGCAGTTGATCGAGCCGCGGCGCAAGGCGTGCGGAGTCGGCGACGACTACGTCGTGGTCGACCAGAAGGGCCAGGTCGCCCAGTGCCACATGGAGATCGGCACCAGCCTCGGCCACATCAGGTCCGTCGACCCGGTCGACGCGGTCCGCAACGCCACGGGCATCCGCAACCTCCTCGTGGACGACAAGGAGGGGTGCCGCGACTGCACGTGGCGCAACTGGTGCGCGGGCGGGTGCGCTGTGGCCACGTTCCGGGCTACCGGCAGGTTCGACGTCAGATCGCCGAACTGCAACATCTACCGTTCCATCTACCCCGCGGCCCTGCGCCTGGAAGGGCTGCGAGTACTCCGGTTCGGCGAGGCCCGTTCGCTGTAGGGCCCCCTTCTCGACGCTCCTCGTGCAGACCCGTGATCATGTCCGAAGCCCGCCACGGCACAATGGGGTGCGCACGAGGTCGTCCCGCACGGTCGAAACACGTCTCCACCAGGGCTTCAGCGACCGGGCACCGCCTCTTCCGACACCGACGGCGATGCGGACCTGGAGAAATGCAGCAGAAACCCGTGCTCACCACCGCGGCCGTGATCGTCACCGCGGTCGCGGCGATCGTCCAGTACACGGCGCCCGCCGTCGTGCCGGTGCTGGAGCGCGGTCCGCTGGACACCGGCGAGTGGTGGCGGCTGGTGACGCCGCTGCTGGTGCAGACCCTGGGCTGGTACCAGGTCGTGACGAACCTGGTCACGCTCGCGTTCGTCGGTGCGGTCGCCGAACCGCTGCTCGGCCGGTGGCGGTGGGTGGTGCTGTTCGTCGCGGGAACGGTCGGCGGGCAGGTCGCCGCGTACGCCTGGCACGAGCCGGGAGGCGGTGACTCCATCGCGATCTGCGGGCTCGCGGGCGGTGTGGTGGTCCGGCTGCTGGCCGGTGGTACGGGCGAAAGCCCTTGGCCCACCAGGGTTGTGGTGGGCTACGTCGCCGCGCTGACGGGGTGGGGCTTCGCCGGGATCCCCGGCGCGGCCGTGGCCGTCGTGTTCGCCGCCGTCGTGCTGGTGGCCGCGCCCCGCCTCGCCCTCGTCGGCTCGGTGGTCTGCGCCGTGCTGCTGGCGGTGGCGTCCGACCTGCACGGCGTGTCGCTGGTGTCCGGGATGGTCGTCGGGGCTGTGCTCACCGGTCTCGCAGCGCGGCGGCCAGCTCACGACGTGAGGTGATGCCGAGCTTGGTGAACACCTTGCCCAGGTGCCACTCGACGGTGCGGGGGCTCAGGAACAGCGCGGCGCCGATCTCCGGGTTGGTCCGGCCCGCCGCCGCCAGGCGCGCGATCTGCGTCTCCTGCGGGGTGAAGTCCTCGGTCGCGTCGACCGTCCTCTTGCGAACGGTCTCGCCGGTGGCGGCCAGTTCGCGGGCCGCCCTCGTGGCGAAGCCCTCCGCGCCCATCGCGGTGAACGCCTCGTGCGCGGCGCGGAGGGGCTCCCGCGCGTCCGCGCGCCGGTTCTCCCGGCGCAGCCACTCGCCGTGCAGCAGTCGGGCGCGGGCCACGGGCAGGCCGAGCCGGTCGGTGTCCAGCAGGTCGACGGCCTCGCGGTACCTGTCCTCGGCCTTCCCCGGAGGCCCCGCGAGCGCGTCGGCCACGGCCTGGGTGCCGAGCGCCCAGGCCGTTCCCGCGGCGGCGGTCCGTTCGGCCAGGCGGTCGCGGGTCCGGTCCGCCAGGACGGTCTCCCCGGTGCGCGCGGCGGCCTCCACCAACTCCGCCAACGTCGGGCCTGCGACGGCCAGGTCCTCGTGCTCGATCGCCGCGCGGGCGGCTCGCACGGCGGCCGGGTAGTGGCCGAGTCCGTTGCACAGCACCGTCCTCGCGTACCCGGCGACACCGAGTTGCCATCCCTCGCCCAGCGCCTCGGCGTCCCGCTCGGCGGCGTCGATCAGCGTCGTCGCGGGGAGTTCCCGACCCCGGTGGGCGGCCAGGACGAGCGAGGCGAACGGGTGCGGGGGCAGGCCGGTGGTCTGCCCGAGGGCGTCGGCCTCGTCGACCAGGTCCGACGCCTCGGTGAACCGGCCCGCGAACAGCAGGGCCCCGGCGCGGAACACCAGGGCGGCAGGCAGCAGCGACAGCGCTCCGGTGCGGCGGGCCACCGCGACCGCCCGCTCGGTGAGCCGGTGCCAGGCGGCCTCGTCCCACACCTCCTGCGCGACGGGCGCGGCCAGCCACAGCAACGGGAGGTCCTCGTCGGAGGTCAGCGCCTCCAGTGCCCGGTGGAGCGGCGGCGCGGCGGACGCGGGCCCGTCCAGGCTCCACGCCGTGAGGCCGGTCAGCAGCACACCGGCCGCCTCGTCCCCGGCGGGCACGGCACGAGCGGCCTCGGCCGCCGTGCGCGGGTCGCCACCGAGCCTGCCCGCGTGCAGGGCGGCGCCGACCGCCGACAGGTAGGTCTCCCGCGCCGCGACCAGGTCCAGGTCCTCCAGCCGGCGCGCGGCCGCGAGCAGCGGCGGGCCGGCCGCCCGGCCGCGGTCGAGCGCGAACTCGATCCGCGCGCGCAGCCGTTCCACCTCGGCGCGCCGCAGCGGGTCGAGCGATCCGAGGTCCGCCGCGGCCAGCAGTTCGGTCGCGGCGTCGAGCGAGCCGGAGTCGAACCTGGCCCGTGCGGCGGCCAGTGCCCGCGCCGCACGGGTCTTCGGGTCCGAGGTCAGTTCGGCGGCGCGTTCCAGGAAGGCCGCCGCGGCGGCTCGGCCACCGCGGGCGAGCGCCCGGTCCGCCGACCGCTCCAGTTCGGCCGCCACGTCCTCGTCGGGGCCGAGCGCGGCGTGCGCCCGGTGCCAGGCGCGGCGGTCGGGGTCCTGCTCCGGGTCGGTGACCGCGGCCAGCGCCCGGTGCACCGCGCGCAGCTCGGCCGCCTCGGCCGACCGGTGGCTCGCCGAGCGCACCAGCGGGTGGCGGAACCGGACCCCGGCCCCGAACTCGACCAGCCCGGCGGCTTCCGCGGCCTCGGCCGCCTCCGGTCCGACGCCCAGCCGGTCGAGCGCGCGCCACAACAGCGTCACGTCACCGGTCGGTTCGACGGCAGCAGTGAGCAGCAGCAGGCGGGTATCGGGCTCCAGCGCGGCGACGCGCCGCCGGAAGCCCTCCTCCACCCGGCTCACCACGGGTGTCGTGCTCGGCGCGCCGAACCCGAACGCCAGCTCCGCGGACGTGAGCCCGTGCGGCAGTTCGAGCAGCGCGAGCGGGTTGCCGCGGGTCTCGGCGACGATCCGGTCGCGCACGCGGTCGTCGACCGGGCCGGGCAGCACCGAGTCGAGCAGCGCGCGGGCGTCCGCCGCGGGCAGCCCGTCGACGCGCAGCTCCGGCAGGCCGGTGAGGATCCCCTCGCCGCCGGGGCTGCGCGCGGCGCAGACCAGCGCGACCGACTCGGCGTCCAGCCTGCGGGCGACGAACGTGAGGATCACCTCGGACATCCGGTCCAGCCACTGCACGTCGTCCACGACGCAGACCAGCGGCTGCTCCGCCGCGGCCTCGGCCAGCAGCCCGAGCACGGCGAGGCCGACGAGCAGCGCCTCCGGCGGGGTACCCGAGCCGAGGCCGAACGCGGTGGCGAGGGCGGCCCGCTGCGGTTCGGGCAGCCGGTCCAGGTGGCCCAGCAGCGGTGCGCAGAGCTGGTGCAGCGCGGAGTAGGCGATCTCGGTCTCCGGCTCGACCCCGGCCGCCCGGACCACCCGGCCGGCGCGCACGTGCCCGGTCAGGTGGTCCAGCAGTGCCGACTTGCCCGCGCCCGCCTCGCCCCGCAGCACCAGCACCCGGCTCCGGCCGGACCGGACGTCGCGGAGCATCTCGTCGAGCGCTTCCCGCTCGTGCCGCCTGCCGCGCAGCACCGGGTTCCCGTTGTCGCTCCGCACGTCCACCTCCTCGCGGAGGCTACCCGAGCCGGATCTTGGACGACCGGTCTCAGGAGACGAGTCCGGCCTCACGGGCCATGTGCGCGGCGTACCACGCGG
>DATMCA010000823.1:0-7217 GCA_035559015.1 Umezawaea sp.
GACCAACCGCACACCACGGCCGAAGGTCGCTGCGGCGCAAGCTCCCCACGGTCGGGCGTGGTTGGTCACCTGCCTCCGGGTCGCCGGGCCGCGCCAACGAGGGGTCGGCGCGGCCCGGGCGGGAGTTACTGGATGGTCACCGGGGTGCCGTTGGCGGTGAGGCGCCAGTCGACCTTGGCGAAGAGGGCCGGGTCGATTTCGCCGGTTTCCTTCACCCAGTCGATCATGAGTTGACGGATCTCCTGCTGCTGGTTGAGCAGCACCGGGGCGGTGGAGATGTGCGGGAAGCCGCCGCCGCCCGACTGGCGGTAGTTGTTTACGGCCACGGCGAACTCCTGGGTCGGGGTGACCGCCGTGCCCGCGTAGGCGAGGCCGGTGATGCGGGAACCGACCGGTTGGGCGATGTCGATGTCGTAGGTGAGCGGGGCGTCCAGGCCCGCCGCGATGTCGTAGTTGTAGTCCGGGGTGCCGTTCGGGGCGGTCGACGTCGGGGCGTTGGTGATCGAGTCGGCCGGGAACGGGCCCGCCGAGGTGACCTGCTTGAAGTACCGGGCGCAGAACTCCAGGTAGTCCTTGAGCTGGGCGCCGGTCAGGCGAACGGCCAGCAGGGTGTTGTCGAAGATGTACAGGCCCGCCACGTCGCGCACCGAGACGTCGCCCGCCGGGATGGCCGCGGCGCGGTTGAACGGAGCGGCCAGCGCGAGGATGGGCAGGGTGTTCGCGGGCAGCGCCTTCTTCACCTCGACCGCCTGGACGTAGTTGATGAAGTCGAGCGCCGCGACGTCCTCGTACCGCGCGGTGGCGGCGGACATGGCCTGCTTGTTCGTACCCACCTTCGAGTTCACGTAGGTGACGACCTTGGCGTGGTCCGCGGTCAGCAGCCGGACGATCTTCGGGTCCTCGGGGACGGTGTTGGAGTTCAGCACCTGCGAGCGGGACGCCTTCAGGGTCCAGCCGCCGAGGGGCGCCCAGGACAGGTCGAAGTCCATCAGGCTCAGCCGCTTGCCCCAGAACAGCGGCTCGGTGATCAGCACCTGCTTGCCGGTGGTCTTGTTCGCCACCAGGCGCTGCGGGATCTCGACGTGGGCGTGCCCGACCAGGATCGCGTCGATGCCCGGCACCTGCTCCGCCACCAGGGTCGCCGCGTTCTCCGGGTACGGCAGGGCGTCGCCGTACGACGAGGACGTGTCCGCGCCCGAGTGGGCGGACACGATCACCAGGTCGACACCGGCACGGCGCATCTTCGGCACCCAGACCTCGGCCTGCTCCACCAGGCCGGGGAACGTCATCCTGCCCTCGACGTTGGCCTTGTCCCAGATCGCGATGCCGGGGTTGGTCAGGCCGAGGATGCCCACCCGCAGCGGGGCCGTGCCGGTGCGCCACACCGTCTTCACCACGTACGGCTTGAACGCGGGCCGCCCGGTGCGCTCGTCGATCGCGTTCGCGCCGAGCAGCGGGAACCGCAACTGCTGCTCGAAGGTGCGCAGCAATGGGATGCCGTAGTTGAACTCGTGGTTGCCCAGCGCCGCGGCGTCGTAGCCGATGGCGTTCATCGCCGCGGCCATCGGGTGCACGCGGCGACGGGTGATCGGCTCCACCTTGGCGTAGTAGTACGCCAGCGGGGTGCCCTGGATCGTGTCGCCCGCGTCCAGCAGCAGCGTCCGGTGCTCGCCGTGCTCCTGGCGGACCGCCGTCACCAGCGAGGAGATCTTCGCCAGGCCGATGTCGTTGTGGCCGGAGTCGTCGAACTCCCTGTTGGCGAAGTAGTCCCAGTTGAACACGTTGCCGTGCAGGTCGGTGGTGCCCATGACGGTCAGGGTGAACGCCCTGTCCACGCCACGCGTGTCCGCTTGGGCGGCGGCCGGGCGGAAGCCCGCGGCGGCGAGGACGCCCGCGGCGGTGCCCGCGAGCACGGCGCGACGCCGAACTGGATTCTCGGTCATCGGGGCACCGTACGTCTTGACCGTTGACCGCAATACCTACGTTCGACCTGGGGTTTCGGATTCGCATGGGTCCAGTGAAGCGGGGAGCACCGACAAAAACCTGCCTTCGCACGGTCGCTGAACCGGGTGATTCGCGAGGAAAAAAGACGTCGCTCACGGTGACGAATGGGACGACTGGGACGTTGCCCGGCCGAGACCTCCTCCCGGGCCACGCGTGGGGCTAGCCTGCCGCCCATGCCCCGACGCTCCCTGCCGGTTCTGCTCGTGGCCCTCCTCGTGCTCGCGGCGTGCGGCTCCCCCGAGGCCGAATCCGAGGCCGCGACCGGTGCTCCGGCGGCCAGAGCCGGGGCGGCCTGCCCCGACACCGGGTTCGACTGCGACTTCCAGGCCCGGTTCACGAAGGTCGAGGAGTACGTGAAGACCCGGCCGGGCACGGTCGGCATCGTGGTGCGCGACCGGCAGACCGGCGCGGTGTGGCACAACGACCACTCCGCCGACCTGGTGTGGACCGCATCCACGATCAAGCTCGCGATGGTCGTCGACCTGTTCCGCCGCGACCGCGAGGGCGAGATCTCCCTGACCGACGACGACCGCGACCTCGTCCGGGCCATGCTGCACAGCTCGGACGACCACGCGGCCGACGAGCTGTGGCACCGCTACTCCGGCGCCGACCACCGGGCGTTCAACGACTCGTTCGCCTCCTACGGCCTCACGTCGCTCGCACCGCAGGAGGGCTACAGCGACACGTTCCCGTACTGGGGCTTCCAGAAGTGCACGACCGAGGACCTCGACCGGCTGATGACCCACGTGCTGACCGAGGTGCCCGCCGAGGACCGCGCCCTGCTGGTCGAGGAGATGCGCGAGGTCGGCCCGGAGCAGCAGTGGGGCGTCTGGGGCGCCGGGCCCGCCGCGACGCCGGGCAACAAGGACGGCTGGTCCGAGGAGGACACCGGGTGGGTGATGAACAGCGTCGGCTTCGTCGGCCCCGGTGAGCGGTACACCCTGGCGGTGATGAACGACCTGCACCGCCAGGGTGGCTACCAGGAGGGCCGCGACACCGACACCAGGATCGCCGAACTGCTGTTCGGCGGCCGTTTCTAGGGCGATGACCACCACCGGGAGTGCCCGGCCGGGATCGTGGTCACCCCGCTAGACCTGCCGGGTGGGCTGGACGATGATCTGCCGCAGGTTCACGTGCCGTGCGCGGCTCGCGGCGTACGCGACCACGTCGGCCAGTTCCTCGGCCGACAGCGAGCCCACCGAGTCGATCCACGGCGCCAGGCCCGCGGCCTGGTCTTCGTCCAGGTGGCTGAGCAGCTCGGACCGCACGATGCCCGGCTCGATGTTGGTCACCCGCACGTCCTTGGGCCCGAACTCGGTCCGGAGGTTCGCGGACAGGTGCGTGATGGCGGCCTTGGTGGCGCAGTAGACGGCGTAGTTCGGGAACAGCCCGTGCGCGGCGACGGAGGAGATGTCGACCAGGTCGGCCGTGCCGCCGTCAGCGGCGGCGGCCACCAGGTCCGGGGTGAACTCGCCGATCACCCGCAGGGCGCCGGTGACGTTGAGGTCGATCATCCGGGCCCAGTGGTCGGTGCGGACGTCGGTCATCGGGGCGGCGAGCATCACGCCCGCGTTGTTCACCACCAGGTCGACCCGGCCGAACGCCCCGCGCACGGCGGCGCCGCCGTCGGCCACGGACGACGCCGAGGTCACGTCGACCTCGACGGCGATCGCGCGCCCGCCGTCGGCGGTGATCTTGGCGGCCACGTCGGCGAGCTTGTCGCCGCGCCGGGCGAACAGGGCGACCGCCGCGCCGCCCGCGGCCAGGGCGCGGGCGGTCGCCTCGCCGATGCCGCTGGAGGCCCCGGTGACGACGGCGGTGCGGTCGGTGAGCGTGTCGTAGTTGGTCATGGGACCAAAACTGGCAGCGCGGGAGTCCCCGAGGGAGGCTCGCTCCATGGTGGTACCGCGAGAACCACCCATCGACCGGACCGAGGGTGCAGACTGTCCACATGAGTCGCGAACTCGGGGAGTTCCTCCGCTCCCGCCGCGCCCGCATCAAACCGAACGACGTCGGCCTGCCCGTCGGACTGCGCCGCCGCGTGCCGGGGCTGCGGCGCGACGAGGTCGCGAGCCTCGCGGGCGTGAGCGTCGAGTACTACGTGCGCCTGGAGCAGGGGCGCACGGCCGGTGTGTCCGACTCGGTGCTGGACGCCGTCGGACGCGCGCTGCGCCTGAACGCCGTCGAGCGCACGCACCTGGGCAACCTGGTGCGGCCGGCCGACGGCGACTCCGGCTCCAACCGCGTGCAGCCGAGCGTGCAGCGGCTGATCGACCTGATGGACTCGGTGCCCGCCGCGGTGCTGGGCAAGCGCTTGGACGTGCTCGCCTACAACAGGCTGGCGGACGCGGTGTGCGGGTTCTCGGCGTACCCCGAGGCCGAGCGGAACATGGCCCGCCAGACGTTCCTGAACCCCACCGCGCACCTGTTCTACCCGGAGTGGGACAGGGTGGCCGCCGAGACGGTCGCCTACCTGCGGCTGGAGGCCGGCCGGTGGCCGGACGACGCCGGGCTGGCGGCGCTGGTCGGCGAGCTGTCGATCAAGAACGAGGTGTTCCGGCGGCTCTGGGCGCGGCACGACGTGAAGGACAAGGTCTTCGGCCGCAAGGTGATGAACCACGACCTGGTGGGTGAGCTGGAGGTCGAGTGGCAGACGTTCGCGCTGCCCGGTGACGTCGGCCAGCACCTGCTGACCTACATCCCGGTGCCGGGTTCGGCGACGGCGGACAAGCTCGCCGTGCTGGCGAGCTGGACCGCGTCCTCCCCCCGCTCCTCTCAGTTGACGAGCTGAGCGAGCCGCACGAACTCCACGGCCTCGTGGACGATGTCACCTGGCCGTTCGTGCTGGTCAACGACGACCCGGACGGGGTCGCCCCGGCGGGACAGCGCCCGGCGGACGGCGACCGAGCCGATGCCGGACGGAGTGCGCAGGTACACGCGGTGGGCGCCGACGGCGTGGGCCACCGTCAGCAGACCGTCGACGACGAGGTCGGGCGACGCGGTGAGCACCACGATCTGCGCGGGGCTCACCGCGTCGCACACGACCACCGGGCGGTCGACGGTCACGCTCGCGGCCAGTGAGCGCCACAGGGGCGTCCTGGCCTCGAACAGCACGGCTATCAGCCTGCCGAGTTCGGGCGCCGCGGCGGAGGCGCTCCGGTCAAGAGGTCGGCGGTTGACCACTGCCCTGGTCCTCTGGGCGTGGCGGCTCGCCCGGCTGCTGCCCGTCGAGCTGCTTGCCGTTGCGGACGAGCACGCGCTCGACGATCGACTTGGCGGTGGTCTTGCCGTCGGTGGTCTCACCGATGACGGTCACCGTGTCACCGTTCGCGATGCTGCTGAGGTCGCCCTTGGTCGGCTGGTTCGGGCCGCCCGCACCGCCGACCACGGTGTTGCTGTCGATCGTGTAGGTCTTCGTGTAGCCGTCGGTGCTCTTGACCCCGATGGACGTGCTGGACACCTCGGTCACGGTGCCCACCTGGAACTCGCCGTGCAGCGCCGTGCCGAAGCCGGGGCCGCCCAGTCCGCCGTTCATGCCGGGACCGCCCATGCGGCCGTAACCGCCGGGGCCCCCTCTGCCGCCGGGACCCATCTCGGTCGCGCCGACGGCGCCGTTGGCCGCGTAGATGGCCGTGCCGCCCGCGGCGGCGATGCCCACCGCGATGGCCACGGCGGCGACGGTCTTGCGGCCGGACCACGAGACCTTCGAGCTCTGCGGTTGCTCAGCGCCCCAGGCGGGCTCCTGGGGCGGCACGGCCTGCGGTGGCACGGCCGAACCCGGCTCCTCCGCCGGCGCGTTCTGGTCGGTGCTCATCGTCGTTCCTCCTGCGATCTCCCAGTGGGCGTTCGCCCGCTGTGGAGACCACGGTCACTCCTCAGCCTGTGTGTGCGCTGTGCGTCTGATGGGCTACCGCTGTGGGCCTGCCGCTCCAGCTCACAGGTGGTACACAGGATTCGCACAGCAGCGGCCAAAGGCGTCGACCGACCATGAGGACATGCGCGCAGTGACGACCAGCAAGAAGCACGCCGAACTCCGCCGTCCGGACGGCCAGGCGGTGCGGGTGCTCGTGGTGGACGACGAGTCCACCTTGGCCGAGTTGATGTCGATGGCGCTGCGGATGGAGACGTGGGAGGTCCGCACCGCGCTGGACGGCGCCTCGGCCGTGCGCACCGCGCGGGAGTTCCGGCCGGACGCCGTCGTGCTGGACGTCATGCTGCCCGACTTCGACGGCCTGGAGGTGCTGCGGCGGCTGCGCGCCGAGCAGCCGAACCTGCCCGTGCTGTTCCTGACCGCGAAGGACGCCGTGGAGGACCGCATCGCCGGGCTCACGGCGGGTGGCGACGACTACGTGACGAAGCCGTTCAGCCTGGAGGAGGTCGTGCTCCGGTTGCGCGCGCTGATGCGCCGCACGGGCGTGACCGAGGCGACGGCGGGCGCGGAGCTGGTCGTCGGCGACCTGCGGTTGGATGAGGACACGCGCGAGGTGCACCGCGGTGGCCGGTCGATCGACCTGACCGCGACGGAGTTCGAGCTGCTGCGGTACCTGATGCGGAACCCGAAGCGGGTGCTGAGCAAGGCGCAGATCCTGGACCGGGTGTGGAGCTACGACTTCGGCGGCCAGGCGAACATCGTCGAGCTGTACATCTCGTACCTGCGGAAGAAGATCGACGTCGGCCACGAGCCCATGATCCACACGATGCGGGGCGCGGGCTATGTCCTCAAGCCGGCACCCTAGGTCCTGGTCGCTGCGCACGCGGATCATCGCGGAGCAGATGGCGCTGCTGACGGCGGTGTGCCTGATCATCGGCGTGGTCACGATGGTGGCGCTGCGGGACTTCCAGATCGGGAAGCTGGACGAGCAGCTGAAGTTCGCGTCGGACCGGGCGTCGGAGTCCCGCGGGGACCGGTCGCCGCCCAACGGGTTCCCGAGGTTCCCCGGCACGGTGACCAACGACCGCAATCCGTTGGGGCCTGGTCAGGCGCCGGGGACGCTGACGGCGGTGATCCACGACAAGACGATCACCCAGGCGTTGAGGTTGACCCCCGGCCGGGGTGACCAGGAGGTGCTGCCCGACGCGGCGCGTCCGCAGCTCATCGCCCTCACGCCCGGCGCCGCTCCGGAGTCCGTGACGTTGGAGGGGCTCGGCGAGTACCGGTTGGTCGCCACCACGACGCCGTCGGGGGACCTGCTGGTGACCGGGTTGCCGTTGGC